>DAOOIV010000016.1 GCA_035384605.1 Phycisphaerae bacterium | reverse complement strand
GTGGGGAGTAGTAGCGGTAGCCCCAGTAGCCCAGGTGAGTTTCGGGGTCGAACCATTTCGTCGAAAACCGGATGGGGTTGGCCAGGGCGAAGGCCGTGGCGTGCTCCCGCCAGTCGCCGTCGGCGTCATCGTCCGGGCCGATGACGTTTCCGTATGGGTCGTACTCGTAGTGGGCGGCCAGGGTGTTTTCGACGCCGGTGATGTTGCCCTGGCCATCTTTGATCGTCTTGACAAGCTGACCGACGTTGCCGTTTCCGTCATAGAAGAACCAGTACGTTCCGTGGAACGTGCCTTGCGTCTCCTCCTCCACGGCCAGAAGGCCGGCGATGCCGCCGGCGTCGTGGATGGGGCGGGAAAGGTCCAGGCCTTGACTCGCCGCGGCAGGTGAAACCTGCGGGTTGGCGCGCAAGCCGGCCTGCGGGGCGGGCCGCGTGGTGGCAAGGGTGCAATTGCGATCGGTTGCGTTGTCGCCGTTTTTGAGCATGAAGCGCTCCGGTCGCTATTTGTCGCGGGTGATGAAAATGTACAGTATGGATGACTGGTTGTCAAGGCATTTGAAACCTGGGCTCTATCGGGTCTGTGAAGGTTGGGTGGCCGGCTGTCACAGGATCTGGAGCTTACGCGACGGGCTCTTGAACGACTCCTGGAGGTTTGTTCAGGTGTGTGCAGACCAAGAGGCAGACGCATGCCCGAGAGGGTCGCGTCCATCCGTCCCGGCCTCACCCCAAGGCTGTGCAAGACGGACACGGTTGTGAATCGTCCGGGGAGAAGGTCTGCGAGCGCGGATCTTATCTGGTTCAACCACCGCGCCACGTCTGGACCCTGCCGTCCGCGACGCGCAGGTCGAGGTCATTTCTGGGACTGCCTTGAGAACGTAAGTCGTATTATGGCAAGCAATTAACGTCGAAGACCGGTCTGTTGCTGTCCACAGGGGAACAGCGGGGAGAGGCATTGATATACCGTGGGGGTGCGGAATCCCAGGTCCCGTGTTTTGCGGGCTTGGACAGGGGCGAAGTGATGTGGGATGTACGGGCGTTACTCGTCACCGAAGATGGAGGATCCGTCAAGATCCATCTCGGCGGTGTCGTCCGTGCCCGCCAAGGCTTCCAAGGCACTGATGGGGTCTTCTTCGCCCTTTGCGGTCGCCCCGGCAGTGGCTGGTTTAGGGGTAGCGGGTTGCTTGGCGGTCGCAGGTCTTCGTGTTTCGAGACGGGTGTGAACGGGTTTGATGTTCTTGGGTTCGCCGTTCACCTTTACGGTGAAGACGACGGGGCCAATGACCAAGTGGTCGCCTGCGGCGAGTTCCTGTTCGCTGATCCGCTTATTGTTGACGTAGGTGCCGTTGGCGCTGCCGAGGTCGCGGACAGCCACCGTGTTGCCGGTTACCATCAAAACCGAATGTTTTCGCGAGATTTCCGGAAGGGGGATTCGCAGGTCGCATTCCTCGCTGCGTCCCACAAGAGTCTTGCCCGGCGAGAGGGGGAACTCTTTGCTCGAGCCGTCGTCTTTGAACATTACCAGCACAACGTTCATGACGCCAACCTGCCTCAAGTTGCCTGAAACTCAGGTTTTGCGCACTGCTCGATGCCCCGCGAGTCTCGCGATGCCGATGCTCGCCTGGAGGACCAGCAGCGCGCCCAATCCACACGCGGCGGGGCGTCCCTGAACGGCCGTTTGTGAGGTGTGCATCAGCTCACTTGTTGCGCCGGGTCCGCCCCAACGCTGATTAGTCTACCGCTTGGCGTCATGCCTGGCAAGGCTTTTGGGCTTTGCCGGCTTACAGGCGCAGCCCGCCCCAGGATCGGGGCGGAATCGCAAGAAGCGAGTTTGCCGACCTTTATGTGGAAGCGATCTGAGAGGCGCAACTTGAGACTCGACCGCCCTGGCGTTCTGCCAAGGCGGTTGGAGGAGGGAGTCCCGAAAGGCCCAGGCTGTGGCCTATCGGAGGCGGTCTTCCGGAGGGCCTCGGCCCGAAACGGTGCCGCCCAAAGGATGTCTGCCGTAGGGGGACGCGCCGGCGGCGGCGTGCCCCTGTTGCTCGGGATCGGAGGATTTCCGACGGCCGGAGGTAGAGAGGGAAGCCGTATGGTTGGTGGGCGGCGGGGCGTTCAGGTTTGACTGTCCGGCAGCAGCGGCATGTTTTTCTCGTCGGATGCAGGGGGCAAGAACGGTGCGGACGTGTTTGGTCGCGTGAGAGCCGTCCGGTGCTGACAAGACCTGCTTGTCTAAGGCGGACCGCGTTATGGTGGGCCGCAACCCAAACGTTCTGCGATCCAGAAACATGCGCGCGAGCCGCACAGATGTCCGGCCGTAAGGATTGAAAGGCGCATGCCCACGCAAAGCCGTGGGCATGGCACCCGACGGACCTGCC
The DNA here is from genome assembly GCA_035384605.1 of Phycisphaerae bacterium. NCBI lineage: Bacteria > Pseudomonadati > Planctomycetota > Phycisphaerae > Phycisphaerae bacterium. The sequence continues at coordinate 68,473 of DAOOIV010000016.1, read as the reverse complement.
CTACCTGCTCGGTGGAGGATTGGCATCGTTATGGGCGCTGAATGCGGAAAGGATTCCGCGGGGGGTGCGGCCCGGAAAGGATTCCGGGGCGAGCGGACGAGAGTGCGGCCCGGAAAGGATTCCGGGGCGAGCGGAATGCCAAACTCCAGGGCCCGGAAAGGATTCCGGGCCGAGCGAACGAGAATGCGGCCCGGAAAGGATTCCGGGCCGAGCGGAACCCAAACGTTCTGCGATCCAGAAACATGCGCGCGAGCCGTACAGATGTCCGGCGGTAAGGATTGAAAGGCGCATGCCCACGCAAAGCCGTGGGCATGGCACCCGACGATCGGGAGACATGCGCGCAAAATGCGCACCAGTTGCGACGGAAGAGACTAAGGACGAGCATGTCCGCGAGGTGACCATACACTCGCACAGACGTTTGATCAACCAACTCAAGGAAGAGGTTGCCCGATACGACGCTCGTCAGCCGGCACGGGGGTAGGACCACGACCGCGACCGTCCTCACTGCCGAAGGTGCGACTGGATTGCCTCCAGGAAGCGTTCGCCGAACTGGCGGCTCTTGATGGCTCCCACCCCTTTGATATCGAGGAACTCATCCGGAGAGCGGGGCCGGCGACGGGCCATTTCGCGGAGCGTCTTGTCGCTGAAGATCATGAACGCGGGAACGTTCAACTCATCGGCGAGGTGGCGGCGAAGGTCGCGGAGCTTGCCGAGCAGATTCATGGCCGCGGCATCGAGCGGTTCGCTCTTGCCGGACAGCGGCGGCAGGCGGGTTGTTCGTGTGGGCGCCCGCTTGGGACGGTCTGGGTCGTCTGTCCTTCGCTCCCGGCGCTGACGGCCGTCGCGTCGTCCCGGATCGGAAAGCCGGGCGACGGCCTGTGACCTGAGAACCTTCCAGCCCTCCGGCGTCATTTTGAAAACGCGGTACTCGCCGTCGATGCGCAGGAAACCCTGGTCGGCCAGTTGGTGCATCCACATAATGAGCACACCCTTGGGCCGATCGGTGATCAGGCCGAAAGTGCTCAGTTTGTCGTGTCCACGGTCCACAATCCGGTCGGTTGGGACCCCCATCAAGACGTCAGCCACGTATGCGGCTCCATAGCGCTCGCCGGTGCGGACGATGCAGGAGAGGATCTTTTGGGCGGTCACCGTGGAGTCCGGGGCTCGCTCGAGAGTTCCCGTGCAGACGTCGCAGGCATCGCAGGATGCGCGGTCCCACGCCTGACCGAAGTAGCTGACCAGCCGTTGGTGCCGGCAGCTTATGCCGGTGCAGAAGTCGTACATCTCGGAGAGCATGCGGAGTTTGTTCTCGAGGTCGGCGGATTCGTTCTTGCGGATGATCGTCCGCCAAAGGTGGAAGTCGCCGCCAGTGTAGAACAAGACGCAGTCGGCGGGCAGGCCGTCGCGCCCGGCACGGCCGGTTTCCTGCTGGTAGTGCTCGATGGACTTGGGCATGGCCGCGTGGACGACGTAGCGGATGTCGGCACGATCGATGCCCATGCCGAACGCCACCGTGGCCACGACGACGTCCGCCTTGCCGGCCGAGAAATCATCCTGGGCCTGTGTTCTGACCTCGTCGCTCATCCCCGCGTGATAGCCGATCGCCCGTACGCCGGCCCGTTGAAGCTGCGCGGTGAGTCCGTCAACATCATCCCGACGAATGCAGTACACGATTCCGACGTGTCCACGATGCTGCTTGATGACGCTCAATACGTTTGCCAGGGTACTCGTGCGGCGGACCACACGGTAACGGAGATTCGGCCGGAAGAAATCGCCGACCAACACCACCGGCTTCCGCAGCCCAAGTTGAGCGATGATGTCGTCTCGAACCGTTGGCGTGGCCGTGGCAGTGAAGCCGTGTACCGCGGCATTCGGAAACCGGACCTTGAGCTGTCCGAGCCGGCGGTAGTCGGCGCGGAAATCGTGGCCCCAGTGGCTGATGCAATGGGCCTCGTCGATGGCAAACGACCCCGCGCCAACGTGGCCGAGCATGTCCACGAACAAGGGATCGGCGAATCGCTCGGGGGCCACGAACAGAAGCTTGTATTCCCGACGGGTGATTCCCGCCATGACCCGCCGTCGGTCGGCAGCGTCCAGGCTGCTGTTGAAGAAAGCTGACGAGATGCCGCGCTGGATGAGCCGGTCCACCTGGTCTTTCATCAAAGCGATAAGGGGCGAAACCACCACTGTGAGCTTGTCACTCAGCAGAGCGGGGGCTTGGTAACACAGCGACTTGCCGCCGCCGGTCGGCAGGACAACCAGGGAGTCCCGACCCTCGACGGCTGCGACCATCGCCTCATGTTGCAGTGGGCGGAAGGATAAGTAGCCCCAGTGCTTCTTGACCACTTCCAGAAGAGAATCCAAGACCCCGGCCCTCGATCTTCTGCTCCTCGGTCAATGTCCATCAGACCCGGTCATGATGTTCCCAGCACCTGGGCCCAGAATGCCTGGGCAAAGATGCGCGTGAAGGTGCCGGAACCGACCTTGAGGGCGGGGATGCGAACCTGCCGTTCCGGGTGTCGGAGGCCTTCCTCGATAAACACCTCCGTTTCCCTGAGCATGCGAGCGCGGATTGCGGTCCAGCTTTCGAACCGACCTCTGAAAGGCGAGAACATTACCGCGTCCCTTCCTCCACCGTCTGCTCGACCTTGTTGCCGCACCAGAAGCCGCCAAGGACCGCGGCGACGCCGACCGTCATGTACTCGATGGGCAGGGGTCTGACCAGATCGTGCGGCGGGGTTGTCGCCAGGGCCGCATAGGGTCGGTATGAACCGGAGCCGGCCCAGCTCATGTCGGATTCCAGGTAGCCGATGAGGTATGCCGTCAGTCCGACGAGCACGACGGCGGGCAGATACCAGCGGACGTTATCGACGCCGGTGACGGTTCGTCCGGCCATGGCTCCGAGAAAAAGCCCGGCGGCCACTGAAGCGATGACCTGTCCCCGGGCGATCTCCGCCACGGGAGTCCGGGCAATGGTAAGCCAGATCACGATTAATGCCACGATCAGTGTCGAGGCGAGCGTTGCGGCTCCAAGTTGCGGCGAGACTGGTTTGGTGCGAGCGGGGCAGGCTGAGACCTTGCTGTCCGGCCAGAGCCACTTCCTGGTCAGCGTGGAGGCGGCCCAAGCCAAGGCCATCACCGCGGCCCAGAGCAGGCAATCTTGTCCCATCAGCCGCATCAATTCTCTGCGCGATGCCGTCTCGGGTGAAGCGCAGTAAGCCAGGACCGACTGCATGGAGCCGCCGCGGAGGGCCATGGTTGCCATACCGACGCCGGTGGCGAACAAGCCGGCTTCGGGCAGCCGTTTTCCGGCCACCGCCGTGGCGATGGCGGAAGTCGCGGCCCCCAAGACCAGCATCATCAGCCAGATGTGGAAATAGGATGACCGTCCGCCGGCGGTGAAAGTCAGACCGAGGAGTGAGTCCGGGGGCTGAGCCACGTTCCAGCCGACGCCGTACATCATCAGAATGGCCACCCCGCAGGCGAGGGCGACACGGGTGCGGTCAATGAGCCCGACATGCGGCGGCGCAATGGTTACAGCGGATTCCATGCCTTGCAGGCTACCCGATAGCGGGCGGGGAGGTCAACAGAATCGGGGTCGGCGGCGAGGGGCCACAGGCGGGAGTTGACATCAGGCGAAGGGTGGCCCTTGCTCCAGTGGAGCACAGAAGAGGATGCTGCCTCGATTCTCGTTCCGCTTACCCTTTCAAGCTGAGAAGCCTGGCAAGGGCGTGCAGCAGGTTGTTGACCGCCGAGTCATCGCCCAACGTGACGGTCAGCTTGTGCTGACCCTTCTCATCCTGAGTGATGCATTCGGACAAGCGGGCCCGGAGGGTTTCGACCATGTCGTCGAATTCCGGTGTCTGAGGACGTTCGGGCAAGAGCTCGGACATGAAGCCCAGGGCGGCGGTCAGAAGCCGGCCGCCGGCCGAGCCGACGCGATCGGCCCGGGCCAGCCGTTCCGCCTCTTCCATCACCCGCCGCTTCTCGCTTTCATCCACCGGTGCATACGGTCGGGCGCCGATCAGGACCTCCAAGCGCCGCTTCAACTCGTCTATTCCGGTCATGAGGTCGACCTGACTGACATCTGACTCGGCATCCAAAGCCGCCATGGCCAGATCGTGCTTGGCCGACAGTGTGCCGAGCAGGTTCTCTTCGATGGTTGCCTCGGTGACCAGCACAAAAACCTGGACCGGTTGCTCCTGGCCCATGCGGTGAGCCCGGGAGATACGCTGCTCCAGGACCGCCGGGTTCCAGGGCAGGTCTACGTTGATCACCGTGTTGGCCGCCTGAAGGTTGAGGCCGGTGGCACCCGCGTTGGTGGTGATGAATACCTTGATTCGCGGGTCGTTCTGGAAGGCGTTGACCAGCGGCTGCCGTTTCTTCTGAGGGATCGACCCGTCCAGCCGGACGAAGGCGATCTTGCGTTTGTTCAACAGCGGCTCGATCAGGTTCAGCATCGTCGTCCATTCCGAGAAGAGCAGGATCTTGCGGTTCTCCTCGGCGACAAGCTGTTCGAGCAGGTTGTCCAGCGTTTCCAGCTTGCTGGAATAGCCCGGTTCTTCCTTGGTTGCGAGGTAGGTGCTATCCGCGGTCATGCGGCACAACGTGAGAGCCTGCCTGAGACGCAGCAGGTCCATTTCGGTGATGTAAGGCTTGGTCACGATGGATCTGACGATCTGGGAGTAGGTCTGGTGGAGTTTGAGTTGCTCGTCGGTCGGGGTAATGCGGACGATCTCCGTCGTTCTCGGCGGAAGCTGTTTCATGACCGAGTCGCGTGTGCGGCGGAGCAGAACCGGCTTGAGCCGGGCGCGCAACTCGTCGAGGTTCTTGTAGCCCAGAACATAGCCGGTTTTGTCGGTGATGCGGTGGCGGTTGAAGAAACGGAAGGCCGGGCCCAGCCGACGATCATCGATGAACTCTGCCACGGAGAACAGGTCATCCAGGCGGTTCTCGAGGGGCGTGCCGGACAGGACCAAGGCGAACGGCGACTTCAGGCCTTTGATGACCCGGCTGGTCTTGGTCTCCCAGTTTTTGATTCGCTGACCCTCGTCGAGAATGATCAGGTCCCATTTGACTTTCTCGACGGACAGAATATCGCGCATCACCTGTTCGTAGTTGCAGATCGTGAAGAACCGATCGTTGTCGTACTGGGCGGCTCTTTCAGCCGCTCCGCCGAGAACAAGCTGGCAATCACGGTTGGAGAAACGGTGGATCTCGCTGCGCCACTGCGATTTGAGAGAGGTTGGGCAGACGATCAGAACCTTTCGGATGTTGACCTCGCGGGCAAGCAACTCGGCCACGCCGATGCCCTGGATGGTCTTACCCAGGCCCATGTCGTCAGCCAGGATAGCCCTTCCGGCACCGACGGCGAACGCGATGCCGTCCATCTGGTAGGGCAGCAGTTCGGCCTTGAGCAGAGTCTTGCGCAGGGGATGGTCCTTGGGGTTTTTCCGGATCTCCGCGGTCTTGGCGGCCATGCGCTGGAGAAAGAGCTGCTGGTTGATGTATTCCTCAGCATCCGGATAAATGACCACCGGGTACCCGAGGATGGCCAGTTTCTGAATTCGCCTGAGAAGGTCGGGAATGTCTTGAATCGCCCGGCCGCTAACCGGCCCGATGAGGGCACCGGCTGCGCCATTGAGGTTGGGCGGGGTCAGCAGGCGCAATTCAAGTTGCTCGCCATACTGCAAATACACGGCCAAGTCTTTCGGTACATACGGGCGGAGCCGGGTGTTCTCGGGAAAGCGTTTCTTGACCTTTTCGGCTACGCGCATGATGTGCTTGCACGTACCGAGCGTGTTCTTGCGATAATCAGGGCACGAACAATAGGACTGCCCTCGTTCCCAACCCCGCAGGGCCACACGGTAGGTTTTGCCCGACATGCGGTTCGTGACCAGGTAGTCGGTCCAGAGTCGGGCAGGGTCCATGGACGTGACGGTCATGTTCCCGGTGCGGGCCCGCTCGCGGCGCTCCTCCAACGCCTGCTCGATGAGCTTCTCCTCGCTCAGGCTCTCGACCGGGACACGCTCGCGAGGCGGGGCCGCCAGGCCCAAGGACATCTTCTCCTCGATGATCAGTGCCAGCGCCGCCCCGATGTGCCGGCAGACGGTGTTGCAACTGGTGCAGTTGAAGCGCAGGCGGTTCTTGGCTTCGGCCATCGCGGTGATCGTGACCACGGCGTCCGGCAGGCTCAGGCGGAACAGGTCCTCGCCGAGGTACACTTGTTCGTCGAGGCGGATCTCGTATGCTCCGCCCAGCTTGATCAGTTCCTTGCCGTTTTCGCCGAGAAGCTGACAGGCCTTGGTGTAGTTCAAACGGGAGAGACGATCACGAAGCGAAGGGAGTTTCCTGGCAGTGGCGGTGAGTTCCATTGTTGTGTACCTCCTCCTGGGCACGGACAGCCGATTGCGATGCTGAACAATGTACCGATGGCATGCTCGTCGTCCAGATCAGTTTCGGGAGGCCCGGATGACTGAATTCATCCACGGGTCTTCACGGAGCAGACGGACGTCTTTGAATCCGGAGGCTTCGAGGTCTTGGCGGTACTCGCTCAACGAGTACGTGCCCCCGCCTTCGGTGTTGACCAGCATGTTGACGGCGAACATTGCCCCGCCCGGCGGGGCGGTGTGGTCGTCGTTCATGACCACGTCTCGCAGGAGGAGCGTTCCGCCCGGGATCAGGGCGTCGTGAATCCCGGCAAACAGTTCGCGGTTTTGCCTCCGCGAGTTCTGATGGGCGATGGCACTGAGCCAGACAAGGTCGGCGCCGGCGGGGAGCTTGTCGACGTAGAAGTCGCCGGGGGCGAGCCTGACGCGCTCGGCGAAGCCGGCCTCGCGGAGCCGCTGCTCGGCCATGGGAATCACCTCGGGAAGGTCGAAGATCGTGGCGGTGGCTTGGGGGTCGAGTCGCAGGAAGGCCATGGTCCAGGTTCCCGACGCCCCGCCGATGTCGAGCAGGTGCTTAAACGGGGGAGGATGGATGTCCGAGACGACCCGGTCGGCAACCGGTTCGGAAACGACATGCATTGCTCCGATGAACGCGGCCTGGTCCGCTGCTTCGCCCCGGATGCTGGGTGTTCGCTCGGCGGGACGGCCGGTCTTGACGACGCGGGCGAGATGCGCCCATCTGCGCATGCAATTAGCGGTGTGCTGGACCATCGGCAGGACCGATCGTGGGCCGTCCTGCGACAGGGCGGCGGAGACCTCGGCCGGCGTGCGGTACTTTCCGTGACGTTTGTTCAGGAGCCCGATGGAGGCCAGCGCATCCAGCAGCACGGTCAATGCGCGGGTATCGACCTGGAGTCGGCCGGCAAGCGTGTCGGCAGCCATCTCCTGGTCGGCGATGACGGTGAACAGGTCGAGGTCGGCCGCCGCCGCGATCACACAGGCCGGCTGGTATGCGCGTGCGAGATCGAGGATTTGTTCGTTCGTCCATTGTTTCGACATGACGGTGCGTTCTCCGAAAACGTGCGGTCGATAGCGGTCATGGGATTGCCTTGGGGGAGGCCGGTCGGGGTTCACCGGATTCCAGTCGGCGGTACCAGCTTGCGGCGAGAACTACCGAACCGACCGCGACCATGAGCGCGCAGATGCCGGCCGGCAGCCATTGATGAGCCACCAGGTAACTCGGCCCGACGTACATGGCTCCGAGCCAGAACAGGCCGACGACCAGTGCGGCGATGTCGGGGAGGAAGGGCTCCTTACGAAACTCGGGGTTTGTCCGGCGGATGTATTCGACGACCGGGCCCCAGCGTCCGGCGGGCTTCGTCGTACGGTAGAAGTGAGCCAGCGTGTTCATGTCGGGCGGCCTGGTCAGCAGTGTCACGATAATGCATGCCGCCGCGGAGACCGACGCGAGCACCGGAATGACGTAGTATACCGGTACGGACCGGCCCCACCCCATGTATCCGGCAATCGGCTCGTCGAGGAAGGTTTGGATCAGCGAGAATACCATGCCCGTCCACATCCCGGCGGCAAACCCGTATCCGCTTATTCGCCACCAATACCATCGCAGGACGTTGGGAACCAGGACAGCCGAGCCGAGGAATCCGAGAATCCAGGTGATCATTGTTGCGATCGAACTGCTCACGAGCGAGATCGCGATGCCGATCAAGATCATCAGGATGCTTGCCAGGTAGCTGGCGCGGACGTAATGCCGGGTTGATGCGGACGGATTGACATAACGCTGGTAGATGTCGCGGATCAGATAAGAGGCCGATCCGTTGACCATTGCTCCGAACGTTGCCATGAAGGCTGCGATCAGCGCAGCCAGGGCAAGCCCTTTGAGTACCGGCGGAAGCTTATGAGCGATTACATAGGGCAGCACCTTTTCGGCGTCGAAGCCGGTCTCGGTAGACCCTGCCACCGCCACGAGCCCGATGATGGTGATGGCCATGGCCATGGGGAACCGGACGGTGTGACAGATTCCCCAGAGCATGCCGGCCAGCGACGCCTCGCGCGTGTTGCGAGTCGCAAGGAATTTCTGGAAGTCGTAGAGCTGCTCGGGCCCGCTCAGGCCCAGCAGCAGCCCCTTCATCAGGAAGGCGATGACCACAGCCCCGAACAAAGCGTATTGGTCGGCCTGGTTCTCGATTTGCCACGGTGGTAGAAGCGAGTACCACTGTACGGGGTTGACTTGAACGATGCGGTTTGTGCCCTCTGCGAGCTTGGCCAGGGCTGCGGCGACCGGTTGTTCGTCGAACGTCGCAAAGCCGAGTACGGCGATCATGGCGGCGCCGGTGGTCAGTACGATCGTTTGCACGAAGTCGACGATGGTCAAGCCGGTGAAGCCGCCGACGACCACGTACGCGCCCGTCAGGCTGATGATGAGCACGGCGCACAGGCGGTCGATGTTGCGTGGTGTCCAGTCGGCCAGGATGGGCACCCATTCCCTGATGGGGAGGAACTGACCGCCGAACTTGCCCATGCCCACGGCCGTGTAGCCGATGAAGGTTGTCAGGGTCAGCACGGCAAAGGTCGTGTAGGCCAGCCGGGCGGTGTCACCGCTTCGCGTCGGCCCGAATCGATAGACCATCCACTCGGACCCCGTGATCACGCCGCTACGACGGATCCACTTGCCCATGTACGCCAGATAGAACGCGGCGATCAGGAAGCCCCACATCCACTGGATCCAGAAGCCGTTGAAACCATAGGCTACGAACATGGAGACAATCCACATCGTGCCCGTGATGTCGAAGTAGCTGGAAGAGCCGCTCATGGCGATCATCCACCACGGCAGTTCCCTTCCGCCGAGGAAGTAAGATTCCAGGCCTTTGGAGGCTCGGCGCTTCACCCAGAAGCCGATGGTCACAACAGCACCGATGTAGGCAATGAGAATCGCCAGATCGACAGCCGACATGAGTGTTCCTCGTTTCGCTTGGACATCGAGCTTGCGAAGGTCGGGCAAGTGTACCTGTTGTTGTTCGTCTTGCCAGCCTGCGGGGAATCCCGGCGAGTCTTGCGGGCCTTGGCGAGGGCAAGCGTGGGCTCGTAACGGGGTTAGACATCGGACCTTGGATCGAATCGACCCGGTTGCCATCGATTGATGGGACGGCGGGCCGGTTTTCTGGAACCGCAGTGCCGTGCGGTGTTGTGCAGCGAGGGCACGACAGGGCATCGATTCTTGCGTAAGATTAGCTTTATCAATGGCTTATAGATTGTGTGAAGGTTGGCCGTTCGGCGGACCGACAATAGAGAATCCGAGACCGGCAAGCCCGCGAAGCGGCCGATTCAAGGGGCGGGTGCAACGTCGGCACGCCACCTTGACAAGGGAGATGGCCAATTCGATGCTGATAAGCGTCTGCTTTGGTGGGACCGACGGCGAGGCAGTGGAAGCCGAGCCCGACGAGGGCGCCGGTTCCTGGTTGCCGTGGAACCGCGGCAGCCTCAGGCTTTGGTCGATTTTCAAGTGGCAGGGGACAGGGCAAGCCTTCCGGATGATGGCCTTTCCCATGCCACAGAAAGGAATGATGACGGAGTTGCATTTGTGACCAGAACAATTCTGACTATTCGAGGGCTGCATAATAAGAGGTCGGCGTCGAACGTTGCCCGCAGTTTGAAGGCCACGAAGGGCGTGACGGGGGTGGCGATTGACGTGCAGTCTCGCAGCGCCTGCGTCGAACACGACGAGCAGGCCAAGGTTGAACAACTGATCAGTGCGGTGAAGCAGGTGGGGCTTCAGGTGGACGGTTTTAAGCCGTCGGACGCTGAAGCGTAAGATTCACCTCATCTGGTTGGCGGACTGAGGTTCCGGACGGGCAGAATATGCCCTCACGTACCGTCAAGCCGTAAGGCCTTTCCTTTGCAGCACTTATGGTTTTGGGGTGTCGATCTGTCGCCACAGGTCTATGGGCTTGTCTGTTTTGGGGGGCTGGTATGGCCATTCAATTCGCCGGCCAGTGCCAGCGGAGTGGTAGGCTGCCAGGATGATTTTGAGCACCTCGCGTCCGTCCTCGCCCGTTTCGATGGGTTTTTCCAGTCCGCGAACGCATCGGCAAAAGTGAGCCATTTCCTGCGGGAAGCCGTAGTTCCAGATTTCCTCGAACATGGTGAAGGTGTACCCTTTGGTGGTAGCGGCCTTCTCGACGGCATACCCATAACCCGGCTGGCTATAGGTCAGCAGGGCGCTGCCGCGGAGCAGGTCGGCTCGCGTGAAGCCACCTGAGCCGTAGATCTCGCATCGATCGTCGACGCCCCCTTGCTTGGCCCAACTGTTCTCAGCCAAGCCAACGCGGCCGCCTTCGTACTCGACGATGCAGAGGCTGTGGTCTTCGCCCCTGGTCTTGTCGGCGTGCACGTATGTGCCCATTTGAGCGTAGACGCTCTTGACGGCCGGCTTGCCGAATACCCAGCGGGCGAATTCGATGCTGTGGCAGCCCATGTCCAGCAGCACGCCGCCACCCGAGCGATTCACATCCCAGAACCACGGCATGTGCGGACCGAAATGCTCTTCGCTCTGCTTGACCAGGAACGCCTTGCCCAAGGCGCCCTCGTCGACCAAGGTCTTGGCTCGCACATACTTGGGCGCAAAGCACAGTTCCTCGGCGTACATGAGCAGAACACCCGCATCGCGGCACGCGGCGATCATTCCGTCGGCCTCATCGAGGGTGCGACAGAGCGGTTTCTCGCAGACGACGTGCTTGCCGGCCTTGGCCGCGGCGACCGCGACCTCGGCATGCAGGTCGTTGGGAACGCACAGATTGACCATCTCGATATCTTTCACAGCCAGCAGGTCATGATAGTCGTGGAAGGCTTTCGGTATGCCCCGCTCCTCGGCGAACTTTTTCGCCTTGCCGGGGGAGGGCGACGCCACGGCGACGACTTCGCCTTCAGGGATCATCTTGAAAGCCGCCGCATGCAGATCTGCAACAAAACCCGAGCCGATGATACCGACCTTGACCTTGTTCATTTGACCTCTCCACAGAGCATGTTGATGAGACTGGCTTCAGGTAATCTCGACCTGTCGAGCTGTTTCCGCACTTTGCTGTTCGGCCAGCGCCAGGGCCACGGCGTCGCGGCTTTCTTTCGGCGTGGTCAGCTTCGGGTCCCGGTTCTGCTCGATGCAACTGAGGAAGTAGTCAATCTCGGCATAGTAGCCGTCTTCTGTGGGGATCTCCGGCGTGTAGGGGTCCTTGCCGTTCTCATAAACGGCCAGCGGTTTGCCGGTGTTCATGTCCCAGTGGACGCCGCCGTTTTCGAAGACGGCGGTGAAGCCCATGTTGAAGGGGAAGTTTCCCGGCATGTCCCACCAGCCCTCCAATTGAACCAGGGGGACCGCATCGTAGTACCACTGGGCATGGATGCGGTCGCAACTGCCGTTGGGTTTGATGTGACCTTGGGCGCAGACGGCTTTCGGCTTGCCCAGAAGCCCGAGGACGAAATCCACGTCGTGCACGTGCAGGTCGAGGACGGCCCCGCCCGAGAGTTTCGGATTGAGCACCCAGTTGTTCAAGGTGTAGCCCGGGGTGGCGGCCTGGCGGCGGAGGTGCAGAGCCTTCAGTTGGCCGTACCGGCGGTTCTCGACAATCTGCCGAAGGAAGCGGTATTCCGGCCAGAAGCGGATCACCTGGGCGACCATGAACCTGGCCTTCGACTTAGCGGCGGCGGCCAGCATGGTATCGCAGTCTTCAACCGTCAGTGCCATGGGTTTTTCACACAGGACGTGCTTGCCTGACAGCAGGGCGGCCAAGGTGATTTCCTTGTGCAGCGGCGTCGGAACGCAGATGTCCACGGCGTCGACGTTCGGGTCGGCGATCAACTGCTTCCAGTCGGAATATCGCTGCAGATGGCTCACGTCCCGCTTACTGCCCTTGGAGTCGGCGATATTGCCGCCGACCTTCGACCAGTCGCCTTCGCGGCGATCGGGCTCCTTGTCGCAGATGATGAGAGTCACCCGTTCGGGCATCTTCTCGTACTGGTTGAAGTGGTTGCGTCCGATGAAACCGGCGCCGATCAGGCCTACGCGAATCATGAGATCTCTCCATAACGCAAGCGTGCGATGCTTTGGGGCACGCGACGAGCCGGGGACAAAACCCGAATGTCGGAATCGAGTTGTCAGTCATCAGTTTTCAGTCTCGGGGGCTTTGAAGAAACCGGTTACTGACAACTGAGCACTGACCACTTCTATTGGCTTTGTTCGTCATTCTGGTTTCGTCATTCGTCATTTCCAGGCCTCCCCAGCGGGCCCGGGATCGCACCGAAATGGTACCCGGGTCTGCCCGCTGGCGAAAGGCTTTCTCGTGCGTTACATTCTGGCGACATGAGAAACGCAATTCCAAACACCATCATCGTCACAGGACTATTCAGCATAACCGCCTTCGCCGCCGACATCCCGTGGCCCGAGCACCCGCGACCGGACTTTCAGCGGAGCCCGTGGGTCAACCTTAACGGCCAGTGGGACTTCGACTTTGATCCGCAGGATGTGGGTGAAAAGGAGCAGTGGTTTGTTCCAGTCCAGCATGCTTTTTCCAGGAAAATCACTGTGCCGTTTCCGTGGGAGAGTAAGCTGAGCGGGATCGGCGACAAGGACTACAAGGGCGTAGCCTGGTACTCGCGCGAGATCGCGCTGCCCGATGGCGAAGGCTGGAAGGGCAAGGATGCCTGGTTGATCGTCGGGGCGTGCGACTGGGAAGCGAGGGTGTGGGTCAACGGCCAGCCGGCCGCCGAGCACGTCGGCGGCTATCTGCCGTTCGAGGTGAACCTTTCGCAGTTCGCCAAGCCCGGCGAGAAGGTGGCGATCGTCATCCGCGCCAAAGATGTCACCGACGACCAGCAACCGACCGGCAAGCAGATCGGCTGGTACACCCGAACCAGCGGGATATGGCAGACGGTCTACGTCGAGCCGCGGCCCTCAAGATACATCAACTGGATCAAGGCCTACCCCGATATCAAGACCGGCGAGGTCAGATTTGCAGTCTCATGCATCGGAAGCGGCATCAACAGTCTGCTCGTCACGAGCCCTGACAATTCATTCGACACGGTAGCAGTCAGCCTTTCGGCAAGCGGCGGCGACACCTCCGGAGAACCGCGATCGGCGAAGATCAGGGTCAAAGAGCCGCGGCTGTGGAGCCCTGACAGTCCACACATCTACCCGGTTGCCGTTGAGATCTCTTCCGAGCTGGCGTCCAGGAGTAAGGATCGGGTCGAGAGCTACTTCGCTTTGCGCGACATCTCCGTCGGCCCTGCCCCCGGTCGCGACTATCAGTACGTTTGCCTGAACGGCAAGCCCATCTACCTCCGCGGGGCGCTGCACCAGTCGTTCCATCCGGATGGGATCTATCAATATCCGAACGACGCGGTGATGCGCAGCGACTACGAGCTCTGTAAGAAGATCGGCATCAACTTCCTGCGCATTCACATCAAAACCCCGGTGCCGCGCGAGCTGTACTGGGCCGACAAGCTCGGCGTGATGATCATGCAGGACATGCCGAACTTCTGGAACAACACGGGGCAGGCCCGCAAGTGGTACGAAGAGATGCTGCACGGAGCGGTGGCCCGCGATTTCAATCACCCGGCCATCTTCGCGTGGGTGGATTTCAACGAGACCTGGGGCCTGGACAATCCCGGTCCATATAGCGAGGAACGCCAGCAGTGGGTCGAGAACATATACAAGCTGACCAAGTTGCTGGACCCCACGCGGTTGGTCGAGGACAACTCGCCCTGCAAGTACGACCACGTGGTGACCGACATCAACTCGTGGCACTTCTACATCAATGACTACGAGCAGGCGAAGAAGCATATTCAGGAGGTCGTGGACAAGACTTATCCGGGCTCGACGTTCAACTACATCGGTGGGCGCAGGCAGGCGGACGCTCCGCTGATGAACAGCGAGTACGGCGGGATCAGCGCCGGTCACGGCGACCAGGACATTTCCTGGTGCTTCAAATACCTGACCAACGAGCTGCGCAAGCACGACAAGATCTGCGGCTACATCTACACCGAGCTGTCGGACATCGAGTGGGAGCACAACGGCTACGTCAATTACGACCGGTCGCCCAAGGAGTACGGCTACGATTTCTGGTTCCCCGGATTCTCGCTGGCGGATATCAACAGCCCGGACTTTGTGGTGATTGACGCCCCGCCGGTGATCGAACTGAAGGATGGTCAGCCCCGCGAGATCCCGATCAAGATCAGCCACTGGTCCGACAAACAGGCCAAGGCACTGACCCTTCGCCGGCGAGTGGATTGGATCGATCGGGACGGCGTGAAGTGGGAGGGTCAGGAGCGGAAGACACAGCCGGCCATCTGGAAGCCGTACGAGGTCGTCGATCAACCGGCGATCAACGTCTCTGCGGAATGGGGGGTGGGGCCGGTCGTTGGGGCCCTGCTGGTCGAACTGGTGGACGGCGACGACATTTTGGCCCGCAACTACGTCAATTTGCTGGTGCGGCGGAGCGCTCCGGCGGCGGAGGTTGTGGGCAAGGCATGCTTCCTGCGTTTCCGGCCAGGTGACTTTTCAGCCTGGCAGTGGGAGGAAGACCCGACCACGATGCCGGTGGCAGTGAGCGCTGACAAGGCGTGCATTCGGTGGAGCGGTTACATCGAGTACCAGATCGATACAGGGATTAAAAGCCCGGACGGCCTGGTTGGTCTCGATCTGACGGCCGAGGTCTCGGCCAAGGCCGGGGACGAGAAGCTGGACTGGCCGGAGCGCAAGAAAGACATTGACTACCCGCAGACCGATGTGAAAAAGTGGCCGAGCGATCTGCGGATCAGCATCAACGGCGTGGAGATCCATCGTGAAACGTTACCTGACGATCCGGCCGACGCACGTGGAGTTTTGTCGCATCATCGGCAGTACCACCCCGGCTCATACGGGTTCCTGGTAACGGCGAATGTTCAGGACGAATCAATAGTCAAGCGGATCTTCGACGCCGCCAAGGACGGTGTCCTGACCATTCGCTTCGAGGTTCCGGCCGACGCAAAGAACAAGGGCGGCCTGGCGATTTTCGGCGACGCGCTTGGGTGTTATCCGGTCATGCCGACGCTTGTCGTCTATTCCAGAGACGAGATGCCACAGCCGCCAGCTTCGTTCACCGCTCGTTCCACGGCGGCAGTCAACCGGTTCGCCGATCGGGCGAAATCGCTGCTGCCGACGGCCGAGGGCGGCGGTCATACCTGGCGATGGACCACCGACAGGCCGGACGACAGGTGGAACCAGCCGGATTTCGATGACCGGCAATGGAAGACCGGCAGGAGCGGCTTCGGCAAGGAGGGTACGCCCAACACGATCATCAGGACGCCTTGGACAAGCCAGGACATCTGGCTGCGGACCGAAGTGACGATCGAGGACCCGGCCACCATCGTTGCCGGCCAATGGCGACTTTACCACGATGAGAACTGCGAAGTGTTCGTGAACGGCAAGCAGGTCATCAGGCAAAGGGGTTTTGTCACGCAGTACAAGGACGTACCGCTTGGCCGCGAGGCTCTGTCCGCCCTGCGTCCCGGCAGGAACATCATCGCGATTCACTGCCGGCAGACCGAAGGCGGGCAGTACATCGACGCCGGGCTGACGGTGCTGGTGAAATAGTCAAACGACGCGGTCCGCGGGCCTTCTTGGCATCATCGGCGTGGTTGAATCAGGCGGGGTCGTCCGGCATTGAAGATGTCGGCGCGAGCGTCTATGTTTGTTGTGCCCCCGAGTGACACGGTAACCGGCGCACGAATAGACGTCATCGTCAGGAGGATCACGGTCCATGATTCGTCCAAGCCTGCTTTTGCTGCCCGTACTCTTCTGGGGGTGTGGCTCCGGCACCCGGAGTTGCCTCGACCCGAGCCGCCGCAGCGCGGAAGATCCGGAAGCGATTCGTATCAAGCCGCATCATTTCGTCGACATCATTACGTCGTATGGGCGTGGAGAAGAATTCAAGCCGCATCCGTACGGCCACGCTGTTCACACGGTCGCCGAGAGAATCCTGAGTAACCGTGACGTCATGCTGGTCATGGAGCTGGGAGCGGATGACATTTGCGGGCCGTGCAAGCACAACGTGGGCGGCGTGTGCGACGACGTCATCGATACGTCCTATCGACCGCAGGCCCCGTCCCGCAAGCAGGAATGGAACCTGTTGATCGACGAGCGGTGGTGCAAACGACTGGAGCTCTTGCAGGGCGATCGCCTGACCGCCCGGCAGTTCTGCGAGCGGCTCCGCGATCGCGCCGGTGACATCACGGACATCTACCGCGAGATCCCGGCGGAGATGACCGCCGAGCGAGTCAAGGCGATGCGCGAGGGCGTGCGGCGGTTCTTGCAGGGCCCCTGATGCACTCGGCCGAGCCGTCTGCTATGCCAGCCAGGGACGTTTCCTTTTCTGCGCGTCCGGCCACAGGCCGACGAGGATATTGACGTCCTGAACCACCTGGAAATCGAACATGCCGACGCAGGCGAAGTCGGCCTCGTTCTGAAACGCGTACCGGAAACCAGCCTCGGGCTCGATCGCCCCGGCCGCCAGGATCTTGTAGGGGATCCAGGGTTTGTTCACCGTTTGCATGAAGTCGATGGTCCGCTCGGGTTCGAGGCACCAGTAGTTGTCGTGCGGGTTGTGGGATACGTCGTGTCCTTGCCGCAAGCATGGGTAATCTTGGACGGCGTGCCCGGGGCGGGACGGAGTGACGAGGGATCAGCCAGGGATGTCGGCGTCGGTCTCCTGGATTGTCTTGCGGTAGTTCCAGGGCATCCAGTTTTCGGGTTGGGCGGCGAGGTCTTCGGCGTGGCGTTGCAGTTCAGTCAGGTAGTCGAAGGGATCGACATCGTTGAGCCGGCAAGTATGGATGAGGCCCGCGAAGATGTCGTAGAGGGGGCCCCGTGCCCCAATGTTCTGGAAATGCCCCTGTGCTGCTCCAGACTGTTTAGCGACACTAACACATTCCCCTTGTTAACCAGCGGTTTGCCCCAAAGACCAGACAGCCATTTTGAGCAACTGACCGTCAGGCATCCTCGATGGCACGTTAGAGGGCGATATCTGACGGTTGATTCAGCCGGAATCTGATGGTTCAATCGAAGGAGGATCCTGTCTGAGAGCAACAAAAAACCTCCGTAAGTCGCTCACCTACGGAGGTTTACATCATCGAGGCCGACGGGGCTCGAACCCGCAACCTTCGGATCGACAGTCCGATGCTCTAGCCAATTGAGCTACGGCCCCTTCGGGTTTCCCCGCGGGATTATCGTGAGTATATCCTGCGGGGGGTTCAAGTCAAGGTTGGCGGGTTCTGGTCGGTCCTGTGTCCAAGTAGTTTGCTTTTGCCATTGTCCTTGGCCGGTTCGCCGTTTATGCGGTCCTGTTTGGAACGGCAATCACGCGCTCCCTGCGAACAGCCGTCCTCGGGGTCATCCCTCGGGCGGCCTGCGTGCCGGTCAGAGCGTTCGTTAACCGAACGCTTCAACGGAAGATCAGTCTCGCGATCACCACGTAGGCGTTGCTGAACGGCTCCTGGCGGAAGAAGGCGACGGGTGCTTTGGGATCGCCGATGAAGGGTCGGAGCATCCAGCCCATCTGCATCCCCACGAAGGCGTAGAGGCCGACCCAGACCATGAGCATCAGCCGGTGGCGGCGATTCCGGCGGACCAGTGGTCGGTAGTAACGCAGCATGATGATTTGACCCGCCGCGGTCGCGACCGTGAACATGGCGGCGTTGAACAGCAGCGCTGCCCGGTAGCTGCCGCACGAGAAGTACCAGAACCGCGTCAATGGGGCGAGCGAGGCCAGGGCGATGCTCAGCCCGGCCTGGCCGGCGAGAACGGCCTGCACGGCCTCGCGGAAGTCGTCCCGCAAGCCGAGCACGGTGTTGAGCACGAAGAATCCGGGCAGGCACAGTGCGGTCGTCGCGAACAGCAGCAATGGTACCTTGGCGCCGCTGTAAGCTATTATGAGCAGCCGTTCAGCCGAGCCGAGATCGAAACTGCCCATGAACGCGCCGTAGATCGGCGAGAAAGCGACTACCATCAGCGGGAGCCACCACCCCGGCCGTGAGGCAGCCTGCTCCGGCAGGAACGGTCCGCTGCCTCGCAGGAAGAGATCGGCATGTGCCAGCGCGGTTCGCATCGTTACAGACGCCCGGACTCAATTCAACCCCAGCAACGCTTGAATCTGATGGAACACCGCTTGGAAGAAATTGCCTGACCTCGGCCTGAACCAACTGAAGGGCATGTTGGGGTTGCCGATGAAGGGTCGCAGCACCCAGCCCATCTGGGCTCCCACCAGGCAGTAGATCAGCAGCCAGATCCGGAAGATCGTCTTAGCCTGTCCTATCGCGTAGTCGGGCATCGGCGAGGGTTGTGGGTCCAGCGGGCCGAGTTCTCTCGGAGGGGCGGTTGAGAACTCTGCCAGTGACGACCGACCCATATCGGTGGGGGCGTCAGGCGGAGGCGGTGATGTTGGCGCGGGTGGCGGGACGACCGGATATGCCAGCCGTTGGAGCGTATTCAGCAGGAAAGCCAAGGCCACGCAGCCGGCCACCGCCAGAAATGCGACGTTGAGCAGAACCATGAACGGGTAGCTGGTCGTACTGACGGTGAAAAACCCGAGAATAGGCCCCAATGAAGCAGCCACGGCCACGTTGACCGCAATCGCTCCGACGAGCAGGCGCAGAGTGGCCGTGAAGCTCAAGCGGCAGCCCACCATGGCATTGAACACGTACAACGATGGAAAAGTGACCATCAACGTCAGCAGAAACAAGGCCGGAAGCTTGACCATGCTTGCGAGGAGCTGCCAGCACCTTTGCGGCTCGGGGCTGGTTCCGCCCCAGTAGATAGACAGGGCGTACCAGCCCATGAAGAAACCGTAGCTCGCCCCCAGACCAACGGCCAGCGGCACGAAACGCCTGAGGGACAGCTCCACCTTTCCTTCCGCCAGACGTCCTGGTGATGTAATACGACCGCGCAACAGCTCGTCGAGCTGCTTGAACGCCGACAACATATTTCGTCCTCCGAAAAGGATAAGAGGGACCGGCCCGAGCCGGGTATCACTACCGGACCGCGCCTGCCTCGCCAATGCGATGCCGGCCTCGCATTCCGCCTGCCGGGCATGTCGTATTTACGTTCCCGCCGACCACCGGTTCGCGCCGTTTTTGTGGTTTGTGCCATCCTCCCAGGAAACGTGGCTCAAGAGCCCCGTTGAGAATAGACTTGCGGCGTGTCGGCGGTCGTGGCGGCCGCCGTCGCAGGCTCCGCAAGAGTATCGTTTTCCATCGATTGCCGCAACAGGTGTGAGTCGATGCCTCCGGATACCACCGCCCAGCAGCGACAAGCCCTGACCGAGAGACTGCTCGCGGCATTCGACGGTTCCATCCCGCGCGTCTGGAAATCTCCGTTCTATCTGTTGGGCTTGTTGATCGTCGCGACGGTTATTCTGCTCCTGCCCCTGGTTTATCTCGGCTTCATCGCGTTGACGGGCTACGGGATCTACTACCACATCATCCACAATATCGATGTTCTGAGCCTGCCTTCTGCTGTGCACAGACGAACCGTGTTCGTGATCATGCTGCTGAGGCTGGCAGCGTACTTTGGTCCGATCCTGATCGGGATGATTCTCCTGCTGTTCATGGTCAAGCCGTTGTTTGCCCGGCCGGCCCGCAGCGAGCGGCGGCTCTCATTCGTACGCGAGAACGAACCTATCTTATTTGCCTTTGTAGAGAAGCTGTGTGAGGTTGTCCGGGCGCCGGTTCCGCGACGTATCGACGTCGATTGCGACATCAATGCCGCCGCTTTCTTCCGGCGAGGTTTTCTCAGCTTTCTCGGACGCGATCTGGTGTTGCGGATCGGTGCCCCGCTGGTGGCCGGCCTGTCGCTTCGCGAGTTCGCGGGCGTTCTGGCCCATGAATTAGGCCACTTCAGTCAGGGCACGGGCATGCGTTTGACGTACATCATCGGTTGCGTCAACGGGTGGTTCGCCCGCGTCGTCTACCAGCGAGACACCTGGGACGATCGGTTGATCGCTCTCTCACAGGAACAGGGATGGTTCAGCCTCTTCTTCCTCGTCGCAAGGCTGTTCGTCTGGCTGACCAGACGAATCCTGTGGCTGCTGATGATCGTCGCTTATGCTATGAGCTGCAGTCTCCTTCGACAGATGGAGTACGACGCCGATCGGTACTGGGCACGCATCTGTGGAAGCGAGTGCTCCGAGTCGAGCCTCAAGAGGCTGCACGCTCTGGCGAAGGCCAGCCAGACGGCGTTTGCGTTCATCGCTCATTGTTGGCAGGAACATCGCTTGCCGGAAGACTTGCCCGCGCTGATTGTGGCCGAGGCCGAACGTTTGTCACCGGAGGCCCGGCAGGAGATCGAGAAAGGCATTTCCGAATCCAGAACGTACATGCTCGCGACACATCCCTCCGACCGCATACGCATCCAACGAACACGCAGTGAAAACGAGCCTGGAATCTTCCATCTGGCGGAGCCCGCGTCGGTGCTGTTTGTGGATTTCGATGCCCTCTGTCGTGAGGTGACCTTTACGTTCTATCAGGGCCTCATCGGCCCGGAGGTCCGCCGCGAACACCTTCTTCCAAGAAGCGACGTGGATCAGAAGCGCAGGCTCCTGGACGAGACGCTGGAGGCTGCCCGGCGGTTCTGGACCACGCTGGATTTTGTGACACGGCCGTTCCGCATCGACCGATTCTCTCCAGTCTTCGACCTGCCTCCAAGGGAGTGCCTGGAGCGGCTCAAACGCGCTCGCTGCGCTCTCGAACGTTCGCAGCATACGATCCGCAAGGAATACGGTCGGTTACGTGAACTTGACCAGACCATCAGCAACGCCCGTCAGGCAGAGTGCCTGCTCAAGGCCGGGTTCCGCGTCGATCCGGAGATGATTGGACTCAAGAAAGCTGACCCCTTGCAGGCACATGAAGTTGGTCGCCGGGCTGAGCGCGATCGGCAGGGAGTCGAGGAACGTCTGCTGAAGATCGAGGCCGTCTTTGCGGTTCGACTGGAAGCCGCTTTGGCCTTGCTCAAGTGTGACCGGGTGGCCGCTCGATTAGAGAACGCGGGCGCTTTGCGGGCCAAGAGCGAGCAACTGCTCGACGTGACGGCCGGCCTGTATCGAGCCGAGTATCTTCTGACGAGCCTGCGGCTCAACCAGAACTCGCTTCGGGCAATGGAAGACGCGATCAGCCGCGGGTACGAGGAAGATGCGCTGATCGCCCAGACCTTGAGATTGCTGGAGACTCAGAACCGGGCGTTGGCGGAGTTGCGAGAAGCGACCAAAGAGGTTCCATATCCGTATGAGCACGCAGGTGGTCCGGTCTCTGTCGCGCAGTATGCCATCGGTATCGTCCCGTCCGTCAACGACCTGACCGGTACGGGCGCGGCCGTCAGTGCCTGCCTGGACAATCTTTTTGCACTTTACGTCAGGGTTATGGGAGAGCTGGCCCGCATCGGCGAACAGGTCGAGGCAGTGGTCGGCCTCCAGCCACTTGCCGTTACCAAAGACGCCCCAGCGACCGACCGGCCTGGCGTTCAGTAATCCTCCAGAGTCGGCCCGCCGAACAGCCCTGGAAGCTCGTAGCGGCACCGCGAGCTATTCGAAGACAAGGCTATGCAATACTTGAGAACATGGTATGGCGAATCGCCGTGCCTGGGGCGCCAACTGGACATCTTCAGGGCGCGGCGTATAAGAGTTGGGCATTGGCATGCGTGCTCGCGCGGTACCCGGTCACGTTCGAGAAGTCCCAGACGAGGAGAATGACCATGTTTACCATCCACCCGGCAGGCGCGTCGGTCGGCCGATTGAGTTCATGTCTTGTCGTTCTGCCGGTCCTTACCATTACCATCGGCTGCACCACCGGGCCGAACGGCCTCGATGTCGATCGAGCCTGGCGGGAAGCGGAGGTTGCCAGACGGGGGGCCTGTGAGCCTAACGCCGACATTGCCTGCGCGTGGTGGCCGGATCTGCGGGACATCTGGACTCCGGTCGGCTGGAAGGACCACGCCTTCCGTTTCAACGTGCTGTTCAATGGCACGATCCTCGCTCAGCCGGACATGAACCCTCGAACACAGAAATGGAAGAACCAGGGCGTGCAACTGGCCTTTGAGCCCTCCTACGACGGCAAGTGGCGCAACTATGGCTACATTCACCGGGACGACACCATGGTCCGCCAGTGCTGGAACGAGGCACATGCAGCGCCGATCGTACGGAGTGAATGGACTCAGCACGGCCTGTCGCTGCGCCAGGAGGTGTTCGGCCACGTGCCCGGAGGGAAGCGGCTGACCAGCGGCACTGAGCCGATCTTCGCGTGGGTACGATTGTCGATCGCGAGCATCTGCCCGGGCGTACCGGCGGAGAAGAACCACACCTTCCTTATCAAGCTTAACGCACCGCATATCTCGGCGGGCATGACCTACATGAACAACATCCAGTTTCACCTCGACCGGTCGGCCTACCCGCGGAGGCTCACCGCCGAGCCGGCGGGTGACGGATGGCGTCTGTTGGAAGAGGGGGGCAAGGTCCGGCTTGGTGTTGCGAGAGGCCGGCCGGTCGAGATCAATTTCACGCCCGGCAAGCCTACGGAGAAGGACTCGCTGATTGCGCTGACCATGGAGGTCAAGCCCGGCAATCACGTTGACGTACTCGTTCCGATGTTGCCGACGGAGCGTGAGGTCTTCGACGCCGAGTTGATGCTTGGCCTTGAGGGGGCCTTGGCGGAGGCGGATGCTTTCTGGGCGATCGTCCCAGCCACTGCCGCCGTGGTGGACACGCCGGAAGCGCTGGTCAACAACACCATCAAGCACAGCATCCGGCTGGCAGAAATGATTTCGGAGATCAATCCGTCCAACGGGCTGCCAACCTTCCTGAGCGGTTCTCTCGAATACACGTATCTGTGGCCGACGCCCGGAGCGATGGCGTGCACGATGCTGCTGGATGCGATGGGTTATCACGACAGTGTTGCAGCGCACCTGGAGCAGTTTCGAGTGGGCCAGGGCCAATTCAAACCGCCCGGAGATCTTTTTGAGAAGCACCCGGGCTATCTGAGCGCCTCGACGGGCCTGTCGGCGATCGACTGGCTGAGCGACCACGGGGCCATTCTGTACAGTGTTGCCGAGCATTCGCTGATGACCGGCGATGAGGAGTTCACCCGCCGCTGGCTGCCGGCCATCGAGAAGGCGTGCGACTTCATCAAGGATGCCCGGCGCATGCAGGGGCACAAAGGGGTGCCCGGCGTCATGCCCCCGGCGGTGGCCACCGACATGCAGACACAGATCCAGGGCCTATGGAATGACGGGTGGATGTACAAGGGTCTGACGTCGGCGGTCAAGGTGCTGCGGTTAGCGGGGCATCCGCGTACAGAGGAATTCGCCGCCGAGGCTCGCGACTATCAACGGACTTTTGTCGCGGCTCTGCGAGCCAAAGCGGCCGAGATGCCCACGTGGACGGATTGCAAGGGCAAAACACACCGGATGGTCCCTGCCGCGTTGGGGGGTGCGACTGAAGTCGATCCGCGACACCCGTTCTACCTAGATACCGGTCCGCTGTTCCTTGTGTTTTCGGGATTTGTGGATGCCCGCGACGAGCTGGCACGGGAAGCGATCGCCTGGTTTCGAGAGGGTCCGCAACTGGCGATGCTCCGAGAGGAACCGTTATATGAACAGATGCCCGGCCTGCGTCACGAGATGTCGAGTTGGGAGCCGTGCTACAGTTGGAACGTGTTCCACTCGCACGCGATGAACGAGCGGTATCAGTTTCTGGAAGGCATGTACAGCCTTTATGCGGGGTCGGTCTCGCGTGAGACGTTCGTGTCCTGCGAAAGCCGGGGCGGGATCACCGGCAACGTGTTCTCGGCACCGCTGGCCATCTATTTATCACGCCTGGCGATCATCGACGACCAGATCGAACCGGAAGCGCTGCACTTGCTGCGGATCATGCCGCGGGCATGGCTACGGACCGACCGCGAGACGCGATTCGAGAAGATGCCGACGGCGTTCGGGCCGGTCACGGTGAAGGCCCGGATCAACCGGGAAGGCAAGATGCTCGAAGTGACATACCGGGCATCTTTCCGCCGGCCGCCCCAGAAGGTTCTTCTTCATGTCCCACCCGTGCCCGGGCTCAAGGCCGTCAGGGTGAACGGCAAACCTGTTGCGTGGGACGGTCGTTCGGGGAGTATCGAGCTGGTGCCGTCTTTGACGGGCGAAAAGGTCATTCCGTGAGCAACGGACTGAGGCGGACGGTTTTTTCGGGTCGCAAGCAAAGCGTCTTGTGACCCAAGAACATGCGCGCAAAACGCGTGCCTGTCGCGACGGAAGAGACCAAAACGGCCGATCACAAGGATCGGCCGTCGCCGTGCATCTGGTTTGCTGACGGAAGAAGCTCCGTTCACATGATCAGTCGTCGGGGGTTGTCGAACCCGACGGCTCCTCGGGTCCGAAGGCTTCGAGATCGTCCCACAGAGGCCGGCGCCAGACTTCGTCCTGATCAGGCACGTTCGTCCCAGCCGTGACGTCGGGTTGTCGGGGGGTTGGGGTCCGGCCGGTGGCGGGTTGGGATTGCGGCCCACCAGCGGCGGGACGGGTACTCGTCGGCACGCTGTACGGCTTCGGCATGGCGTCGGTCGGCGAATGGCTCAATTGCAGCAAGGCCTCGACGACGGTGCGGAGCTCTTCAGGAGTGGGAGCCTCAGTGGTAGGTTGAGTTGATATCAGTACGGCGTTCCGCGCTGCCGGGGGCAAAGGAGGCGGAACCGATAGAACGATCTCGAACTGTTCATCAGTGGCATTCTTGGACATCCAGTTCATGGCAAACAGATCGTTCGGGGCTTGGCTGCCGAGGAAATCGTAGGTGATAGACGTCGGTTGGCTGGTCGTATTCGCAATCGGGGGAGTCGTCGTCTCAACGCGTTCGGCCACAGCGGGCGTTTCAGTTGCAGGCTCGACCTGGTTATTCTCCTGATCAGGCGATTCGGCGAGGGGATCGATCTCCGGCAGGTTATCGTTGATATTGAACGGGTCGGTGTTCATCAGGGCGGCAAGGATCTGAGGATCGAGGGGCCTGCCGTGGATCGACTTTTCCTCTTGGGGGGCCGGCGACGAATCGGGGGTTGGTTCGATTACTTCGGCGAGCGCCTCTGTTGGGGGCACTTGATGGAGAGCCGACGATTCCTGGATAGGCGTCGACGGCCCATGCTCGACCGTCTGCGCCGTTTCCAGCATTTCCGATGGTGACTCGAAGGGTTCTTCGAAGGTCAGATCGGGAGACTCGGCCGTACGAATGTCTTCAAATGCCGGTTGGACAGTCGGCGGCTGCCCGTCGGCCTCGGGTTGAGTAGTGGCGACAATCAGGGACTCAACCGGCGGCTGCGGTTGCTCGGGAAGCGGTTTCACCTTCGGCGTCGCGGCCAGAGCGGTCAAGCTATCAAACGGCGTGGCGCTGCCGGATATTTCCTGAGGAAGCTTGTTGAGGCACTGCTGTGCGGCGGCCATTTTGGCGTTGTACTTCAGGGCGGTCTTGAAGGCTCGGGCGGCCTCGGCGGGTCGAGACTTGGACTGATACATAAGGCCGATGTTGAACCAGGCGTCCTCGACGGGGACGACGGCCAGGAAGTGTCTCATTGCCTCGTCAAATCGATCCTGCTGAGCAAGGACCATGCCCAGATTCATATGAGCGCGGGCGAAATCGGGTTGGAGTTCCAATGCTTTTCGGAAGCTTTGCTCGGCCTCCGTCCAGCGCATCTGGACCAGAAAGCTGAAACCCTGATTGTTGTGAAGGTGCGGTCTTCCGGGAGCAAGCTCGACGGCTTTGGCGAGTACGGCGTCGGCCTCCTTGAACTGCTGCATCTGACAGAGGACGAGTCCGAGCCGATTATGTGCTTCGACGTGCCTGGGATCCAATTGGATCGCCATGCGATACTGGGCAGCGGCGCGTGTGAGGCGACCCTGCGACTCGTGCATGCGGCCGGCGGCCACGTAGGTTTCCGGTGCGATGTCCGGCATTCCCGTTTCGCTCTGCTTTGTGGCTTCCCACGAAGGCATCTGCGCGGAGTTGCCGGGTACGTTCATCAGCTTTTCCCTGGTGGAGTCGGACGATCCACATCCGACCAGGAGCACGGACACAAACGCCGTTTGTCTGGCTATCAGGCTGAATCTCTTCATTTTGGTCATGCGCAACGCTCCCGCTCAGCTTTCTCCCGCATCATGGCGTGGGCCCGGCAACGGATGATTCCGGGTACCGGTGCCTGTGCCGGCCAACAGCTCTGCTTCTGCGGCGCCCATCACTGCGAGCCGCCGCCCTGGCCGCCGCTCGATCCGGAACCAGCGGCCTGCGCCTGGATCTTCACGTCGCCCGGTCCCCGCGTGGCCCTGCGGATGGCAACGGCCTCGTCGCCGTCGATGCCGGACCCTCCGGCGAATCCCTCTTCGACTTTGAATCGCGAGGGATCAATACCACAGCTTGTCAGATACAGGCGGATCTTCTCGACGCGGTCTTTTCGGAGGTCGCGTTCCGCGTCGCTGCCGTCGTAGAAGACGGTTCCCCCGTAGACCTTGAGGACCTCGGCCATCCGGGTCAGGCGGCGTACTCCGAGGGCGTTAAGTTCGGCGGTTCGGGGAACAAAGTGGACGGACGACATCGAGGCGTCGTTGAGCAACGCGTTGTCGGTCATCGCCACATAGTTCTCGGCGAGTCGGCTGCCCGTCGGTGCCGTCCCCTGGGGCGGCGCGTTCATTTGATCAGCAGGCGGGCCGTCGACGCAGGTGCACCCGGCGAGCGCGAGCACGGCCAAGGCAACCGCCACACAGGATGTCCGGCTCATCATGTTCCACTCCATCGTCGTTGACCTCATCTTCCATTCCCCTTCCGGCGCATATTCGGACTTCGGACCACAGACACAAAAGCAACTCATTGCGGTTCATCGGCCAAAAGGGCTCCTCAGATTGCTATTTGTCGGAGGCTTCGGAGAGAGCGGGGCGATCGCGTCGGGTTGGGAAGAGCCGTTGATTGAACGCCCAATAAAGAGTCTCGCGAGGCGCAGGCGCACCCAGCCGGCGATCCCGGATACGGAAGTCCGCTAATACAGTTGGCGGAAGAGCGGAGACGGGTTATGATAAGACTTTCCGGGGGCGGGCATCCACCGAGCAGTCGGCGCCGGCGAACGAGGACGGCGCGGTCGCATGCGGCGGACGTTTTGCAGGACTGCCAAGCCCAACGGAAGGGATCGGCCACAGGTGGAACCTAGAGCCTCTCAAGACCTGTACTGGATGGTCCTGGTCGCGGCGTTGGCGGCGATGCCGGTTGCGGGCGGCATCACCGGTGTCCAAGCCGCCGAGGTCATCGGTCAGCCGATCCGCATCAACGCCACGGGAACCTCGGGCGGGAACACGAGCGCCGAGAGCGGCCCGGTGATTCAGGTTTCCGAGGAAGCGGCGTCACTGATGGCGCGGGCCCGTGAAGGCGTGGATCGCCGGGACTGGAAGCTGGCGATCGACTCTCTCCAACGGATCGTGGAGCTGCCGGGCGAACACATTCTGCGGGTAAATGACAACAGGTATGAAATGGCCCGCATACAAGCTCATCGGCAGATCGCGGCGCTGCCGGCAGAAGGTCTGGAAGCCTACCGTACGCTGAACGACGCGGAGGCGGCCATGCTGCTCGAGGAGGGGCGGCGAGAGCACGATGCGGAGCTGCTGGCGACGGTGGTTCATCGATACCTGGTGACCCGTTCAGGCGATGATGCGGCCGTGACGCTGGCGGAGTGGCTGATGGACGAGGGGCGGTTCTTCGAGGCGGCCTCGCTGCTGCGGACCGTTCGTCTGATCTACCCTGACTCGGACCTGCCGGGCTGGTTGGTGCCCGCGCGATTGACCATGTGCTTTGCGGCAATGGGGCAGCAGCGGCGAGCGGAGGAGATGCTCGCGCAGTTGACGGCTACGGAGGGGGCTTCTTCGCTCCCGCAAAAGAAGGCGCAACAACTCCGGGAGTTGGTCAGCAAGAGCAATAACAGGCCGGAGCCGCAGCGGGCGACATCATGGCCCATGGCGTGCGGCAACGTTTGCCGAGGCGGCGTCCAGCATGTCGTCGAGCCGAGCCTGGTGGAGCAGCATTGCATGACGGCGATGCTGCCGATTCCCGCGCCGGCCGAGGTAGCCGCAACGCTGGAGGAGGTGGCGGTCAAGGCTGGTTTCATCCCCGGGCGTCATATCGTGACCCATGAGGACCTCGTCATCGTCAAGGCAGCCCGCAATCTGGTCGCGCTGGACGCCAACACGCTCACACCCGTGTGGACCACGAAGCCGCCGATCGACGCCGTTGAGTCGCCCGCAGAAGACGAGTCTTTTCAGATTTGGCAAATCGCCGAGCCTTCCGCGACCGGCAGTCAAGACCTGCGACAGCCTCAAGCCTTGCTTGCGTTGGCCTGTGCGGCCAACAGCGACGTGGTCATCGTGGAAGACAAGGTATTGACGCTGGTCTTTCCGGAAGGCGCGTTGCCGGCTCCGAACCTGCAAAGGCAACAAAACGTGAACGTCATTTTCTGGCCTGATTCTGTTGCGGTCAGCACGCGGCCCAACCACGTTCAAGCGTATGCTCTCAAGGACGGCTCGTTCTTATGGCAAAGCGACACGTCCGGGCCGGCCGGCACGGCTATGGCGGAGGAGGTTGCGTGGCAATTCCTGGCCACGCCCGTCCCGGCGGAAGGCCATCTGCTTGCCCCCTGCAAGATGAACAACGATCTTTACCTAGTGGCTCTGGATCCGGCCACCGGCAAGCATGCGTGGCATGTTTTTCTCTGCGGAATGAGTGCGACGACTTCGTTCAGCGCAATGGAATCGATGCGGATCGCCATATCCGACGGAGTGGCGTTCGTGCTCACGGGACAAGGTTTGCTCGTCGCCGTCGAGCTGTCAGGTCGGTCGGTGCTATGGGCCATTCGGTACCCGAGACGGGAGACCACGGATCGATATCCAACAGGTAAGATCATTCGAGGCGATGAAGCCAGTCGGGCCTGGGAACCGCCCGTGGCAACCGCCGACGTGCTTCTGGCCGCTCCTGTGGACGCGAACCATCTGTTTTGTATTGACCGTTTCACGGGAGACGTGCGGTGGCAGGCCGAGCTGCACGAAGCGGTTCAGATTCTCGGAGTAGATCACCGGTACGTGTGGTTGGCGGGCAATCAGCTTCAGATGCTCGATCTGCACACCGGCCTGCCGGTCTGGACCAAGACAAGCATTAAATTGAACGGTCGGGGTTCGCTCAGCGGCGATCGCATCTACCTGCCGACCACCGGCGGCCTGGCGGCCTTCGAGGCCAAGACCGGTGAACCGGTCCCGCTGAAGGGGACGGGCGGCGTCATGCCGGGCAATCTGCTTGCCTGGGACGGCGCGCTGTACAGCGTGGGCATCAGTGAGGTGCGCAAGTATCCGGACCTGGAAAGTGGGTACAAGACGGCCGTTGCCCGGCATCAGGCCGACCCGGCCGATCCATCAAAAGCCCTCCGGCTGGCCGGCCTGGAGCTTTTGCTCAACAACCCGGCCGCCGCCCTGCAAGCACTGGTTTTGCTGGGCGACGATCTGAAGACGACGGACCCGTGGAAGCACGGGCAGGCAGTTCATCTTCGGGTGGAGGCGTTGTTGGCGCTTGCGGCGGACGAAAAGAGGACCGAGGCCGAGGCGGAAGAATCGCTTAAGCAAGCCCGCGCGATCGCCGAATCGGCCGAAGATCGCATCCGGACTGCTCTGGCCATGGGAGACCATTTGAGGCTGCGTCAGCGGTTTCTGGAGGCATGCGGGCAATATCTGTTATTGGCTCTTTCGCCGGCCGGCGATGAGATGGTTTCTCTTGAGAAGGGGCTTGAGCAAGAGGCGCGGCTGCTTGCCAACCAGCGACTGGCCGGCGTCATTTCCCAACTATCCGCCGAAGATCGCAAGACGTTGGCGCACCGTGCTCGGCAGCAACTGTCCGAGGGATTGAACAACCGCGACGCAGACAGCCTGCGGCGGCTGATGGACTGCCCCGCCGCGGCGGATGCGTCTTACGATGCAAGGCTACATCTGGCCATCTGGGCAATTGAGAATCTGCAGTTCGAGCAAGCGGAGAGCTTGCTGCGACAGATTGTGAATCATGGCGCTTCACCGGAAACGAGGGCGGAGGCGGCGGCGCGGCTGGCCGCGATTTGCCTGCTGCCAGGAGAACTTCACCAGCCGGTGACCGGGGCTGCGCTTCTGGATCGGCTTCAAACCGAATGGGATGGAGTCGAGATCCCTGCGGACGTACTGGCTGACCCGCTGGAACCGACGACGGAGCGTCCAGCTTCATCTTCGAAGGTGACCGGTCGCGTTGCGGCCGACACCTTGCGTCGAAGGCTGGAAGCGTCATCGTTGGCCAGGTCAGGGGCAGTGGCCGGGCCTTGCGTACTGGGGCCTTTGCAGGGCGGCGTCAGCTTGCTGACCGAGAACAACCGTCCGCTGATCGCCCGAAACGATTCCAGCGAGGCGGCCCAAACGACTCTGGTGTCCATGACGGAGAACAAGGTTCTCAAGGCTCGACGATTGGGCATACGAAGGGCGCTATGGCAGACGGAACTGCGGTTGTCCGAGCAACCGGCGGTGGATGTGGGTACGGGAATATCGGTAACTTCCTTTCAGACTCAGATAGGAGAGGCCTCGGGTACCCGCTGGGTGGTTCGGCCGGCCGTCGGTGTCCTGGATGGCCAGACTCTGATCGTCAACAGTGGGTTTGGCCTTCATGGGGTTGGCCTGCTGACCGGCCGCCGGCTGTGGTCACGACCATTTGATCCCCCTTGCGCACCGGGATCGGACCCAATTGCCTCGGACCTGTGGCTCTGGAGTCATGACGGCTATCTGATCAGCCTCAACGCCTCCGGGCGGGTCGAGGTCGCCCGATCGTTTGACGGATCCGACGTTCTATGGAGCCGGAGCATGCCAAAGCGGCAGTGGCATATTGTCCGGGCTCGGGGCTCCTACGTGATTGCGGCCGACGAGAAGATACAGGAGGTCGACGTGTTCCGGCTGGCCGACGGTCAACACATTGGTCAGTGCCGATTCAGCCAACCGGAGGCGGCTGCGGACAGGATCAACCTGCTGCTATTCGATGAGGTGATTTGCGGGCCGGTATCGGAAAACGAGGTTGCGGCATTCGAGCTGGCCTCCCCCGGCACCGAGCGGTGGCGAACAGCCGTGACGGGGCGACTGTCGCAGATCTTCAAGCCGGCCGCCGATCTGGCGGCGATCGCCGACCGCGCGGGTCAGGTTGAGGTCAGGGAATCGTCGACGGGCAAACCCCGAGGCCGGTTCGCGACGCCGACCTGTGCGGAGGGGGTGATCGACGGGGCTCTGGTGGATGGCGTGTTCTACGTCATCGGTTTTTTCGAACGACCCGCCCGAAGGCCCCGCCGAGTGAACGGCTGTTACGGTCTTGGGGCCATTCGTGTGGAGGACGGTACAATTCTATGGCAGCGGAACGATATCGCTCCCGGTACGTTCTTGACGGCGGATGTGCTGCGGATGTCATCGAATGCGATCCCGCTGGCTATGCTGGTTTCGGATTCCGAAGCCAGCGGCACGAGCCGGCCGGCAGGGACTCGCGCGCGGTCGTCGACCGGTGACCCGCCAGGCAAGATCGAGATGTGTTTGCTGGACAAGGCCACAGGGAACGAGATCGGACGGCGGGTCAGCAAGCTGCTGCCGACGGGCTCGCGCGGAAGCCTGATCCTGGACGTTTGCGTATGGGGCAGGGAGATTATCGTTCGCACAGCCGGTTGTGAGGTACGATTTGCCGTTGAGACTCATACCCATCATTCGGCGCCATGGGTGAGATAAGATGAGCCGTCGCGTGATCATACTGGTTCTTGTATCGGTGTTTACCATCGCCGACGGGCTCACGGCACGAGCCGAACTGCCGCCAGCTCTTCCTCCGCTGGTCACGCCGGAGACGCAAAGCGCGATCGACCGCGGGCTTGAGTATCTGGCCCGCACGCAAAGCCGCGACGGCGCCTGGCGGCACAGCGGATCATGGGGGCACTACCCGACGGCGATGACGGCTCTGGCCGGGCTGACAATGCTGGCCAACGGGAACACCGCGACGCAAGGCAAGTATGCTCCGAATGTCAGTCGGGCGGCGAGTTTTCTGCTTGCCTCGGCTCAGCCAAGCGGCCTGATCGCACGTGAGGAAGAATCGGGGCGGTCAATGCACGGTCACGGTTTTGCGATGCTCTTTCTGGGCCAGCTTCACGGCATGGAAGAGGACAACGAGAAACAGGAACGTATCGCCTCGGTTCTTCGCCGAGCCGTCGAACTGACGGCGAGAAGTCAGAGCAGGCAAGGAGGCTGGCTCTATTCGCCGGACTCTTCCGGCGACGAAGGCTCGGTGACGGTCACGCAACTTCAGGGGCTGCGGGCCAGTCGCAACGTCGGCATCACGGTACCTAAGAAGGTGATCGACGGTGCCATGAAATACCTCGACCTGTCGACGCTGCCGGATGGGGGGATTTCCTATCGGGCCGATCGACAGGGGGGCAGCCGGCCGCCGATTACTGCTGCGGCGGTGGCGTGCTGGTACAACGCGGGCCTCTATGATTACCCAGCGGCGGTCAAGGCCCTGGAATACTGCAAGCTGCGTGTCGGCAACGGCCAGGCGCGCACCACGGGCATCTGGGGACACTACTATTATGCCCACCTGTACATGTCCCAGATCATGTGGCTCAGCAGCAAAGAGAATTGGGAGTGGTATTTTCCGACGATGCGAGACTGGCTGTTGGCGCAGCAGGCGTCTGATGGTTCGTGGGAAGGCGACGGCGTCGGGAAGGTGTATGGGACGGCAATAGCGACGTTCATCCTGCAGATTCCGTACGGCTATTTGCCGATTCTGCAGCGATGAACCCGTGACGGTGCAGTCCGAAGGCCGGTGCGGGATCAGCATCTTGCCGGTCCAGTGACAGGCCCTTGACCAGCCCCCGTAAGTCGGCCAAGGGCAGGCTGGAGGCCTGTTCCACCCTGCCGCAGGTTGCGTTGTGACACAGAACGGAAGCATTGGTCATGAATGAATCATTATCGTCACCGGTCCAGGATGATCTGTCGGCAATCAATCGTCTGCGGGAAGCTCACGAGCGCATCTGCGAAGGTTTATCGAGAGTGATCGTCGGGCAGAAGGACGTGGTCGAGCAACTGCTCATCGCTCTGTTTGCCGGCGGTCACTGCATCATCGAGGGCGTGCCGGGGCTGGCCAAGACGCTGATGATTTCGACGCTGGCCCGATCGCTGAGTCTGTCCTTTTCGCGAATCCAATTCACGCCCGACCTGATGCCGTCGGACATCACCGGCACCGAGGTGATTCAGGAGGATCGGGCGACCGGCACGCGATCGTTCAGGTTCTTGCGCGGACCGGTGTTCGCGAACGTCGTACTGGCCGACGAGATCAACCGGACGCCGCCAAAGACTCAAGCGGCGTTGCTGGAGGCGATGCAAGAGCGGCAAGTAACCGCGGGGGGCAAGCGGCACCCGCTCGAACCGCCGTTCTTCGTGCTGGCCACTCAGAACCCGATCGAGCAGGAAGGCACCTACCCGCTACCGGAGGCTCAGCAGGACCGCTTCATGTTCAAGGTGTTCGTCGGGTATCCCAGCTATGAGGAGGAACTGCGCATTGCAGAGCTGACGCTCGGAGACGTAGCGGCGGCGGTGGAATCGATCCAGCCGGCTTTGGGGGCTGAGGAAGTGCTTGACCTGCAGAAGACGGTCCAGCGTGTTCCGGCGGCCAGACGGGTTGTCGCGCATGCTCTGGACCTGGTTCGGGCCAGCCGTCCGGACGAGCCTTCGGCACCGGAGGTTGTGCGGCGGATGATTCGGTGGGGTGCCGGGCCGCGAGCGGTGCAGTTCATGGTCGCCGCTGCAAAAGCCAGGGCGATTCTTCACGGCCAGTACCACGTGTCCGCCGAGGATATCCGGGCCGTCGCCCACCCGGTATTGCGGCACCGGATCGTTACCAGCTACGCGGCCGAGGCCGAGGGATACACCACCGACCGCATCATCGACGAGTTGCTGAAACGCATCGACCCGAACCAGTCGCCGATCACACAAGATGCCCGACTACGCAAAGTACTTGAATCCTGACGTTCTCTCGAAGATCTCCCGGCTCGAATTGCGGGCCAGGATGGTCGTGGAGGGCTTCATCTCGGGAATGCACCGCAGCCCGTACCACGGGTATAGCGTGGAATTCGCGGCTCATCGCGAGTACGTGCCCGGGGACGACATTCGTCACATTGATTGGCGGGTTTTTGCCCGCGGCGACCGGCTGTACATCAAGCAGTACGAGGAGGAGACCAATCTTCGGGTGCACATCCTGCTCGACTGCTCGAAGTCGATGGCGTATCCCGAATATTCCACCCCCCCTACCCCCCCCTTGTTAAGGGGGGGAAAAAACGAGTCCTTGTTAAGGGGGGGAAAAAACGAGTCCTTGTTAAGGAGGGGACAAAATGAGCTCTTGCTAAGGGGGGGGACAGATGAGCTTCTGCTAAGAGGGGGGGCAGATGAGCTCCCCCCCTTGGCAAGGGGGGGTTGGGGGGGGTCGCGCATGTCGAAGTTCGACTATGCGTGCACGGTTGCGGCCTCGCTGGCTTACCTCCTCCTGAATCAGCAGGACTCGTGCGGACTGGTGCTCTTTGACCACGCCATCCGCGACCAGGTGCCGCCGGCGTCCAGCCCCGCGCAGGTATCGTCGATTATCGAACTCATCGAGCGGCAGCGGCCGGACCGCACGACCGACATGAAGATGCTTCCGGCTCAGCTTGCCGACCAGCTTCGCCAGCGGGGCTTGATCATTCTGATCAGCGATCTACTGGCCGATGCAGATGAGATCGTCGGCGGTCTTCAGCAGCTTCGTCACGGCCGTCAAGATCTGATCGTGCTCCAGGTGCTGGATCATGATGAGCTGACGTTTCCATTTGAGCACAACACGCTGTTTGAGGGATTGGAAGACCCCGGAATTCAACTGCTGACCGACCCTCAGTCGCTACGAGCGGCCTATCTGCGGGTCGTCAGAGACTTCGTGAGCCGCATTCGCGCATCCTGCGTCAACAACCGCATCGACTACCGGCTGCTGTCGACAACAGACCCGCTGGACGGCGCGCTGACGGCGTTTCTGGCGGGGAGGATGCGGCAGACGGGGAGATAGGGTTCAGAGACCAAGGATGAAGGCGGAAGAAGGAAGGATGAAAGGAACAAGACTCGCGATGACCGTGGTTCTATTCAGCCTTCATCTCTTATCCTTCGTCCTATGAACATAGAACAGACACGGAGCAGGAAGCAGGCGTAGGGAATCGACGATCGATGATTGCGGGCAATCAAGTTCTGGCGGCGATGATCACTCCGGCGATGTTCTACGCCGGTTTGGTGTGCGCCGCCATCCCGATTGTGATTCATCTCATCAACCGGCGCCGGTTTCGCCGCGTTCGATGGGCGGCGACGCAGTTTTTGCTTGAAGCCAACCGCCAGAACCGCCGTCGAATCCGCATTGAGGAGCTGATTCTGCTAATGCTGCGCTGCCTGGCGATGCTATTGACCGGCATGATGCTGGCTCGCGTTTTCGTTCGGCCACAGGCCTTTGCCGGCTTGCTCGGGTCGCGGGCAGGGACGGACTACGTCGTGGTTTTCGATGATTCGTTCAGCATGGGCTTGGCGGATGCGGGCTCGGGGGCAAGCACCCAGGACACGAGCGTCTTCGACCGGGCCCTGACGGCGGTGGAACGACTGGTTGGATGGCTGCGCGAGGAGTGCCCGAGCGATGCGCTGACCATCGTGGCAACGTCGCGACCTGAGCAGACCATCGTCACAGAGACGAGCGTTGGCCGTCTTGATCCGATCGCGTTCTCGCGGACCTGGCGGGATCGCAAGCCATCGAGTCGCCGCGCGGACCTTCCGGAAGCGTTCGGGGCCGTCCGGCGGTTGCTTGATGCCCGCCGTTCGGCGGGGGCGGTGATCTATCTGGTGAGCGACTTCCAGCGAATCGACTGGCTCGCGGGCGAGTCCGCTCAAGCGGCGGGCAATGGCGGGCCAGGCGCCGGTGGCAGCCAGAGCGACAAGAAGCTCGGCACGGCCGAAAGCCCGTTGGCGTCCCTTGCCGGCTGGGATCGTGCAGACCGCTCGCTCAAGATCGTCCTGGTCGATGTCGGCTCCGAAAACACCGACAACCTTGCGGTCACCGGTGTTGAGAGTCGCCAAGCCCAGGCCGTCGCCGGAACCGGCACGCGGCTGATCGCTCATGTGGCCAATCTCGGTCGCAGCAAATCGCGGGCCCGGACGATGCAGGTTTTTGTGGGGGAGGCCGGTCTGCCGGCCGTTACCGTACCGGCCATACCGGCGGGCCAATCGATCGAGGTGCCCGTGGAGGCGGTATTCCCGCAGGTCGGCTCGGCTGCGCTCACGGTCGAGTTGCAGGCAGATGCGTTGCCGGTCGACAACCGCCGCTTCTGTGTGGTGCCGGTGGCCAAATCCATCCGGGTGCTGCTGGTCAACGGCGAGCCATCATCCGATCCTTATCAGGATGAGACCTTCCTTCTGTCGGTTGCTCTTCGTCCGCAGGGACCGCAGTTCAGCGGCAACGAGATTGCAGCGATCAGCGAAGACGAGCTTGAGCAGACCGATCTGGCGAGCTTCCACGCAGTCATTCTGGCCAACGTGGTGCGGGTCACCGAAAGCGCGGCGGCCCGACTGGAATCCTATGTTGCCTCGGGCGGTGGTCTGGCCTTCTTTCTGGGCGATCAGGTGGACGTTGAGGCCTACAACCAGGTGCTGTTCCGCGACGGCGCGGGCCTGTTGCCGGGCAAGCTGAGCGAACCCGTGGCCGCGCCGGACGAGAGTCCCGGATTTCGTGTCGGCGAGATGAACATCAGTCATCCCGCGTTGCGGCCGTTCGCGAACCTGATGCCAGCATGCTTTGAGGGGGTACTGGTCTGGGCTTACTTTCCAGTCAGCATCACGCCGGCCCCGCTGACGCAGTCGTCGACGAGGACGCCGGCTCAGACTGCGATTTCACTGCTGCAACTGGATGACGCGGACAGGAGCCCGCTGATTCTTCAGAAGGACCACCAAGCCGGGCACGTCTGGTTGGTTACCAGCAGTGCGGACAAGGAATGGAACAACCTGGCGAACCATCCGATCTTCGTCGTGTTTGCGATGGAGATGACGCAATACCTGGCTCGCCGGCCGGCCCAAAAGGCGATGCAGCTCGTCGGGCAGCCGGTGACTCTGTCCTTGGATGCCGGTCGTTATCAACCAACGGCCGCGGTCCGATCGCCTGCCTACCCCGAAGAACCGGCTGTTGCCGTGCATGCCGAACCGGACACGTCATCCGGAGGCATGGCAATCCGCTGGACGCAGACCGATCAACCCGGCTTCTATCAGATCGACCTCACGGAACAATCCGGCGGCCATGTGGTCGAGCCGGTTGCGGTGAACGTGGACTCTACCGAGAGCGATCTGCGACGGATGCGACGCGACGAGCTACAGCAGGCAACAGCAGGATGGCCTGTTGAATACATCCGAGGAGAGGAGCTGACTCAGGGCTCGGCGGCCGCCACCCGCAAGGAATTGTGGCCGGCGTTGTTGATCCTGCTGGTGGGGACGCTGATGACGGAACAACTGCTGGCCTGCTGGTTTGGCGCCAATCGTCAGTGGTCGGCGCTTATGGGGAGGCATCGCGCGTGAGGCTGCTGGCTGAGACGGCGACCGAGACGCTTGAACGGCGGTTGGAGTTCGCCGGCCTGCCGCAGGGGTGGCACGCCATTGTTGCGATGGTTCTGCTGGAGCTGATCCTGTGGGCGAGCGTGCATCTGTATCGGCGAGAACAGCGGGTTGGGGCTTCGGCGAGGATCCGAGCGATCCTGGCCCTTCTACGCTGTACGCTATTGGCCGTCTTGGCACTGATCTGGCTGCAACCGGTGATCGCCACCTACAGTCGACGCGAGATGGAAGCGCCAACACTCTTGCTGATCGACGGATCGGCCAGCATGTCTCTTCACGACCGCTACGCCGATGAAACCGAGCAACGCCGTGTGCGGCAGGCACTGGGCAACGCCCAGGTGAACGAGCTTGCGACCTTGAGCCGGGCCGAGATCGCCAGATCGGTTCTGGCCCGCGACGATCATCGGCTGATTCGTGAGCTGGTGCGGAATAACCCGGTTCTCTGCTATCGGTTCGGCGATGGGATCGATCTGGTCGGTCGATACACGGCCGCTGCCGGTTCTGGGGGCGGCAGGATCGGGATTGCCGTGCCGGCGTCGGCGCCGGCGACTGATATTGGAGCTGCCGTTCGGCAGGCGGTGGAATCTCAAGGTGGGCGGCCGGTTTCGGCGGTCGTGGTCGTGTCCGACGGGCAGTTCAACAAGGGTGAGGCGGTGGATGCCGTCGCCGGATATGCCCGCGCCAAGCGGATCGCCATCCACACCGTAGGTGTCGGAGACCCCGCCCCGCCGCGCAATGCCGCAGTCGCAGCGATCGAGGCCCCGGCGAGCATTTTCGTCAACGACCCGTTCAAGATCACGGCTCGCATCGCCGCCCAAGGGCTTTGCGGCCAGTCGCTGATCATCGAGCTGCTGCAACGGCTGCCGGATGCATCGCAGCCGAGCGTTGTCGCGACGCGCACGATCGAGGCAGGGCCCGACGATCACGTGAGTTCGATCACATTTGACCATCAGCTTATCCGTCCGCTGCAGACGCGGCTGGCGGTGCGAATCCAGCCCGTCGAGGGTGAAATCATCGCCGAGGATAACGAGCGGGAGACCAGCGTGCGCGGATTGGAGAAGAAGATGCGCGTTCTCCTGGTGGCGGGGGCACCGAGTTGGGAATACACCTACCTATCGCGGTTGCTGACGCGGGACGCGACGGTGGACGTGAGTTGCTGGCTGCAATCGGCCGACGAAGAAGCCGTCCGCGACGGCGGAACGGTCATTGATCATCTGCCTCGCAAGCATGAAGAGTTGGGCGTGTATGACTGCATCATTCTGATGGACCCGCGGCCGGAGGAAATCGACGCGGGGTGGAGCAAGACCCTCGAAACGCTGGTCAGCCAGGCGGGAACGGGTCTTGTGTTCGTGGCCGGTCGCAAGAACACTTCAAAACTGGCTCGCGAGGCGGCCGCCAAGGCGCTGCTCGATCTGCTGCCGGTGGTGATCGATGCCGGCCAAGCCGACCTGATCATCAACGAACTGGGTTACTTCCAGCAGACGGCCTGGCCGCCGGCGATACCGCCGCAGGTCAGCGGGCATCCGCTGTTGAATATCGCTGACCGCTCGGAGGAAAACGCGCAGACGTGGGCGCAGTTGCCGGGCGTGTACTGGCACTATCCGGTCAGCCGCGAAAAACCGGTGGCCACCGTTCTGCTGCGTCACTCCAACCCGCAGATGCGTAACGCCGGGGGTCAGCACGTGCTGCTGGCCACTCAGTTCGTTGGGGCGGGGCGAACCGCTTTCATGGCCTGGAGCGACACATGGCGCTGGCGGCGCGCCGGAGATCGGTACTTCAATCGGTTCTGGATCACGCTGATCCGCCATCTTGTCGAGGGTAAGCTGCTGGGCGGTCAGAAACGTGGGCTGATCCAGCCCACGAAGGACCACTGCCCGGTGGGCGAGGCGGTCGGCATCGAGGCGAGGCTTTTGGACTCGAAGTTCTCGCCGCTGGGGCGGGACACGGTTGAAATGACCGTTGAGGCGGAGGGGGTGCCCGGCCATGTGGTGGTCCTGAAGGCTCAGCCCGATCGACCCGGCTGGTATCACGGGGAGTTGACCCCCACGGAAACCGGAATCTATGAGCTGCGGATCGACCTGCCCGCTGAAGGCGGCGAGGGCACGACGACGATTCGGGGCGAGCTTCGCGTCGGGCGGTCTGATCTGGAGTTTCGCCGGACGGCGCTGGACCGGGAATCGCTCGAGAATCTGGCGGCGGGCTCGGCCGGCGGGCGATCGCTCTATCTTGACGAGATCGACCGACTGCCATCGCTGATCCCGGCCAAGTCGGTCAGCATGGTCACCACAGGTCGGCCAACGCCGCTGTGGGACCGCTGGTGGACCTTGTTTGTGCTGGTGGCACTGTTGAGTACGGAGTGGGCCTTGCGTAAGGCCTTCAATCTGCTGTAGAGGCGACGGCGAGATGTTGGTAAACGTCAGCGAATCCGCGCGACTGCAATTTCGGCAACATACGCTTGTGCGGTTGGATGCGCTCGCGAGGCGTATTCGTCTGTATCTCCTGGCGGACGGTCTGGCGGTCGTGAGCCCGGCGGTGCTGGCGGCGGTGCTGATCACCTTGGCGGTCGATCATACTTTCCGACTCGACACGAGCATGCGATGGGTTCAGGCGATCTCGGTCTGGGGTGTTCTTTGCTGGCTGAGCCGGCGATACCTGATCCGGCCGGCGGCGGTGATCCTTGCCCAGGCCGACCTCGCAACGATTATCGAGCGAAAACACCCGGAATTGGGGGGTCGGCTGATTGCGGCGACCGAGTTTGTGGCCCATCCGCAGGGGGTCAACCGTGGATCGGCCGCCCTCATTGACAAGGTCATCGAACAGGCAAACGGCGCGGCGTCGCAATTGCGGTTCAGCGACTCACTCAATCATCGACGAGCGGTTCGACAGGCGACGTTGGGCCTGACGGGTCTTGTCGGCATAGCGGGATTACTGCTGGCGGCTCCTGGTACGATGGGCCTTTGGTTCGAGCGAAACGTGCTGCTGAGAAGCGTTGAATGGCCTCTGAAAAACCGCTTGGTTGTGGAAGGGTTGACGGAGGGTAAGCTGGTCGTGCCGCGCGGTGATGACGCGACCATTTCAGCCGCCGTAGTACCGGGTTACGAAGCTCCGCGACAGGCTTACATTCACTACCACGGCGCGGGCAGCCTGCGAGGCCAGGCTCAGATGCCGGAGGTTCGCGGGCAGCCGGTACGATTCATACACATGTTCGAGCACCTGACCGAGACGGTGACCTGCCGGATTGTCGGGGGAGACGCGCAGACCGATCCCTTTACGATCGAGGTGATTGACCGGCCCAGTATCACGCGCGCGCGAATTGGGATTGCGCCACCGGCCTATAC
Organism: Phycisphaerae bacterium; assembly: GCA_035384605.1. Classification (NCBI taxonomy): domain Bacteria; kingdom Pseudomonadati; phylum Planctomycetota; class Phycisphaerae; species Phycisphaerae bacterium. Next base: position 26,978 of record DAOOIV010000016.1, on the reverse strand, counting down.
GCGGCTTGAACCCTATGAGCTGCGAGAAGGGCAGAATGTTGCCGAGGCGCTGGTCGGAAGCGAGATCCGCTTGACCATCGAGGCGAGCCAACCGATTGCCTCGGCGATTCTGGTCCGTGACGTCGGCGGCAAGCAGAGCACCGTCGGTCCTGCGGAATGCGTGGGCGAACGGGAGTTCCGGGCATCCGACCGTCCGACGACCTCCGCCGCTTACCACTTTGAGCTGACCAGTCCGAGCGGTCTGACGAACGTCAGCCCGCGCGTGCCACTGACCCGATTTGTCGTGCGGGTCGATCCGGATCAAGCTCCCGTTGTGAAGATGAGGATTCAGGGCGCCGGCGAGATGATCACTCCGCAGGCCGTGTTGCCGACAGACATGGAGTTCAGCGACACCTACGGTCTGGCGAGCGTTTCCGTCGTCTTCAGTTCGGGCAAGTCGGAGGATAAGGGTATTGCGGAGCCGTTAGCCGGTTTTGAGCAGGGCTCCAAGATCTTCAACCGCTCGGTTGAGTGGTCGGTCGCCGAGCACGGGTTGGCAGAGGGTGACCGGCTGAGCATCTGGGCGGAAGCGGCGGACTTCGACGATATCTCCGGGCCGAATGTGGGCAAATCGACGCCGGCGGTGTTTCGCATCGTCAGCCGTGAGGAACTGGCCGCGGATCTGAACCGCCGGCAGCACGAGTATCGACAGGATTTTGAGCGCCACCTGCGACGGCAGGAGGAACTTTACTCGGAGTTGCTGTCGGTCCTGGAACCGGCCACCGCGGCGGCCGATCGCCGGCAGCACAGCCAGCGGTTGCGTCAGTTGGCGCGCCGCCAGAGGGACCAGGCCGGCCAGATAGCGACGGTGGCCAGGCAGTTTGAGCAGGTGCTGGCTGAGATGCGAGTCAACGCCCTGTCCAGCGCGACGGTTGAGGAGCGATTGGGGCGGGGGGTGGCACAGCCGCTCCGGGGTCTGTCCCGAGAGCAGATGCCTGCCGCGGCGGAGATGATCGACCGGCTGGCGGGCGGTGACGATGCCGAGTGGGTTCGCAAGGCCCGAGATGCCCAATCGACCCTGCGCGATGAGATGAACAACATTCTGGCCCGGATGCTAGAATGGGAGAAGCTCGAGGAGGCGGTCATTCTGCTGCGAGACGTTCTCAATATGCAGCGCAATGTCGGCCAGGAAACGGAAACGAAGCTGGAGCGAAACATTCTGGGGACCATGCCGGGGAGCGAGCCGGCTAAGTAGGGAATGACCAATGCCCAAGCCCCAATGCCCAGTGAATGACCAAGTGCGAATGACCAAACGCCCAGAGCCCGCCGCTACTTGGCCCACTCGGATTTCGTCTCGCCACGGCGAGTCTTCGACATTTGGATTTCGGACTCCATTCGTCAGTCGGATTTCGTCATTCGGATTTCATTGGTCATTGGGGCTTGGGCGTTGGGCATTTGGGCGCCTGTTGGTCCCGTTGTTCTGCATTCTCCTGCCCGTCGCGCCGGCGGCGGCGGCTGAGCCTCTATCGACCGTCCAAACCGATGCAACCGCCAGCCCCCTGGCCACCAAGCAGCAGATCGTCCGTGACCGGATGATTCAGCTCGAGGACCGCATGTTCCGGCTGATTGAACAGCTCTCACAAAGGGAACCCGAACAGGCCGCGAGGCTGGAAGCCGCTCTCAAGAAGGCCCGGGAACTGCTGATTCGGCGGGACATGGAGGTAACGATCCGTCTGCTGAGCGACGAAGACCTGGCCGGGGCGTCGGACAAGCAGATTGAGATCGTGCGCGACCTGGAGAGTGTGCTCAAGGTGCTGCTTGAGGAACCCGACGGCAGTCGCCAACGACAGGAAGAGATTGCACGGCTGGAGGCCCTGAAAGAGGAGGTGCGTCGACTGCTCGAGGCGCAGCAGCGGCTTGAAGCGATCGCGGAAGCCGCCGAACCTCAGAGGCAACTCGGTGAGAAGACAGGCCAGCTCGGCGAGAGGATGTCCGGCCGGAAGACCGAGACCCAGCCTGCCAGACCGCCCGACCCCGGCAACGAGCATGTCGCACGTGGGGCACAAAACATGATGCGGGCGTCTCAGGAACTCGGGCAACAAAAGACGGAGCAAGGCGCCGAAAGCCAGAGGGAGGCTGAGGACGAGCTTCGGCAGGCCATCGAGAACCTGGAGCAGGCCATCGAGCAACTCAAACAGGAGCAGCGGGATCAGACGCTGCGGCAACTGCAAGTGCTGCTGCAGGCGATGCTCGACAAGCAACTGCTGATCAACCGGGATACGCAGGTGCTCGATGAGAAAGGGCGCGCGCAATGGACTCACGCGGACGAACTGGCTCTGACGGGCTTGAGCAAGGACGAGATGACTCTTGCCGATCAGACGAGCCAGATGCTGCGGTTGCTCAAGGCCGACGGCACAACCGTGGTCTTTCCGCAAGTGATGGGACAGGTTCGCGACGACATGGAACGCGTGGCCGCCAAGTTGCAGAAGAAAGACACCGGCACTGACACGCAACGGATCGAGGTCGCGATTGCCGAGACGCTGAGCCAATTGATTGATTCGCTGAAGCAGGCGGCCGCGAACCCGCCACCCGGCGGCGGAGCAGGCGGAGGCGGCGGCCAGGGATGCAATCCCCCGCTCGTGGCTGCATCGGCCGAATTGAAGCTGCTGCGGGGCTGTCAGCAGCGGCTGAACGAGCGAACGGCCATGGCGGGCGAGGCGATTGAGAAGAACCCGGCCGCTGGATCGGGTCTGCGGGATGAAATTCGCCGATTGTCGACGCAGCAGAATGAGCTGGCAGAGCTGGCCAGACAGATGGACGAACGGATGAAGAAGCCATGAACACAGAAGCGACCGGAATCCCATTTGCAGAAAGGTTCAGGGTTCATGGGTCAGGGTTTGGCATGGACCGGGGGCGGGAATTGCCGAATCCTGGCCAGCGATTCGTCATTCGTTGCCTGTCATTTCGTGCGATCATGAGTTTCGCGTTGCTGTGGCACGGATCGTTTGGCGTTGCCGCTCCGGCCTCCGCCCCGGAGACCGCACCTTCCGGTTGCGGCCCCCCATCCGTCGCCACGCGGCCGTCGGATGATCTCAGCAGCGTCTGGGCCCTGATGTCTCAAGCCGGTCAACGTCTCGATGCGGGGAAGGCTGATGTCGTCACGCGGCAAAGCCAGCGACAAGCGGTTGAGATCCTCGACCGGCTCATCAAGCAGGTCGAGGAACAGGAACGGCAGCAGAGGCAAGGGCAGTGCAAGGCGTGCGGCGGGAAGGGGTGCCGCCTATGCCGCAGGAGCACGGCCGCGGCTGTGCGCAGGCCCAACCAGCCGGCCAAGGAGTCGACGGCCTCGCCCTCGCAAGGCGGCCCCGGCGAGCAGCATTCACCGGCGACTGCTCGGCCGGGGGAGACATGGGGTAACATGCGTCCCGAGGAACGCGAACGCATTCTGCAATCGATCGGAAAGGACTTCCCCACTCAGTACCGACAGCTCGTCGAGCAGTACTACAAGCAACTGGCCAAGGAAGAATAGCCTCGGCGTAGCGGAGCGCAGTGCTGATGAATTGCGAACACTGAATGGAGAATCACAGGGAAGACAATGATCCTGCCGGAGCCTGCTCACGGCGTAGGGGGTGACTGAATGACCATCCTGGCGGTCGCATTTGTTATCGCGGTATCACCTTCGGCGTCGCCGGTTCAGGCTCTGATGCTCGATGGGCAGGTGTTCGAGGGGCAGTGGGCGGGGCCCGGACAGGAAGGCGAGATTCGCCTGCAAACCGGGGGAGCGGCGAGAACCGTTCGTATTGATGAGTTGCTATCGCTGAGGTGGCAAACAGCGCACACTGCGGCGGCTTCGCAATCCCAACCACTTCCTCTGGTCATCCATCTCAGGGACGGTGGTCGTATTTCGGCACGCGTGCTGGGCAGCGACTCGGGCGGGCTCGAGCTGGAAACAAAGTGGACCAAGTCGCTGATAGTGCCTCTGTCTCTGATGGCGGCGATGTGCAGTTGCGGTGATCAGAGGCACGATCTGTCGGCGGCATTTGAGCAGACCCTGGCCGACAAGAAGCCGGACGAGGATCAGCTTCTGGTGGTGAGAAACAATCGCGTGACCACGCTAAAGGGAACGTTGGAGTCGCTCGGCGCCGATGGCGGCTCTTTCCGCTGGCGTGATCGATCCGTCCCATTCGCAGCTCAGGAAGCCTTCGCCGTGGTCATGGCGACCGGGCAGTCGACGCCGCCTCTCGCTCAGGCACTCTGCTCGCTGCGCGATGGTTGCACATGGGCAGGCCAGATCGTGGGCATCGAAGCAGATTTGCTGCGTCTGCGGCTGAGCATGGGTACTGTGCTGAGTCTGCCTATCGAGCAGATGAGCGAAATCCGCTTTCGATCCGACCGCGTGCTGTTCCTGAGCGATCTTACCCCGGCCAAGTACGAGTTTGAGCCGTTTGGTGCAACCCGGTGGCCCTATCGCGTGAATCGCGCGGTGTCGAATCAGCCGATGCGCATCGGTGAGCAGTCGTTTGACCGCGGGATCGGCGTGCATTCGCGATCGGTGCTGACCTACGACGTGCCCGAGGGATTCGTCCGACTGGCGGCGATGATCGGCATCGATGAGGCGGTGGGTGACCGGGGAAACGTGATCTTCCGCGTGCTGGCCGACGGCAAGGAGGTCTTCAACAGCGGTCCGGTCACCGGTCGTGACGCCGCCCGTCCGCTGCTGGCAACGATCGAAAACGCCCGGCAGATCCAGCTCATCGTCGAGTTCGGCGACGACATCGACATCGGCGACCAGGCCGACTGGGCGGAGGTGCGGCTGATCAGATAGAAAAGCCATCGCTTGCCACGGCTCTCGAGCACGGGTCGAAGGCTTGTTGAATGGGGTCGCTGACATGCAAGATGACGGCTGATTGCAGGCCCTCGTCACTTCTTCATCATCGCAAGTTGATAGATGGGGCGCCCTTCGCGCAGGTACTTGATCTCGTAGTTTGTTGAGACACGACCCTCCTGCACCCCGGCCTCGGGCACGTCGAAGGGGACCTCGATCAGCCGCGGCTCGCCGGCTACCACCTGCCGAATGTGCTCGAAGTACTCGGCGTGGTCGGTTTGGATGGCGATTCGGCCGCCGGGCAGGAGGGCATTCGCGGCCGCAGCGATGAAGGCCGGCTGAATCAGCCGTCGCTTGTGGTGACGCTTCTTGGGCCAGGGATCGGGGTGGTAGATGTGCAGAATGGTCAGGCATTTGGCCGGCAGGCTGTGTGCGACCAGATGACCGGCGTCCGCGCGCATTAGACGGACATTCGTCACGCCCCATCGGACCATTCGATCAGCGGCGTAGCGGCAGATCTTGTCAGCCCATTCGATGCCGAGGAAGCCCCTGTCTGGCAGGGCGCGGGCCCGATTGAGGAGGAAGCCCCCCTTACCCGTTCCGATCTCCATTTCGATCGGCCGGTTGTCGCCAAAGATCGCCTGGAAGTCGATCAGCTCGCCGATGCCGGGCGGCGGCAACAGGACATCGTCAATCGTCAACATAACGATTATGATCCCCGGCGCCGCTGGACGGATCAACCTGATGGCTGGAAAGGAACGCGTACGGTCGGGGGACCGGAGGGAAGGTCGTCGGGCGAGTCGGTGACGAATTCGGTGAGGGCGTTTTTTCTGTGCCACAGGCGGCCTGTTCAGCCGCGCGGTCTGGAGGGGCAGAAGACGTTGGCTGACAAGCCGGTTGTGGCCCCGTCCAAGCGGTTGCGGACCGCTGTCGGCTTCGACGGGATCAGCGGGAGTCTCACAAAGGGTCTGCCACGAGTATAATCGCTACTTTGAAGCACGCCCGTTGGGGCAGCTTGCAGCGACTCACCATGAAACGCAAGCTATCGGACAACTACAAACGTGTTCGGGACCGCATCCACGCGGCATGCCGGCGGAGCGGCCGGGACCCTGGGAGCGTCCGCCTTGTGGCCGTCACCAAGATGGTCGAGGTGGACGTGATCCGGGCGGCCATCGAGATGGGCATGGTGGACCTGGGCGAGCGGCGCGTGCAGGACCTGGTCAAGCGTGCCGGGATGATTAACGAGCACCTTGCCCGGCGTCGGACGTTGGAGCCGGGCACATGCCCGCCGACGCCTCGCTGGCACATGATCGGGCATCTTCAAAGGAACAAGGTTCGTCAGTTGCTGCCGTGGGTGGATATGATCCACTCGCTGGACAGCCTGCGGCTGGCCGAAGAAATCAGTGATGAGGCGGCGAAGCTCGGGCGTGTGGTCCCCTGTCTGATCGAGATCAACGTTTCGGGCGAGAAGAGCAAGTTCGGCATTGCCGTGGGGGCGGCCCCGTACCTGGCCGAGCAGGTGGTTGCCATGCCCGGGCTGAGTATCGTCGGCCTGATGACGATGGCGCCGCTGGTCGAAAATGCGGAAGAGGCGCGATGCTATTTCCGTCGGCTGCGTGAGCTGTTCGAAGACATGAAACACGAAGGCGTGGTCAAGCCGGAGTTCCGGGAGCTTTCCATGGGCATGACCAACGATTTCGAGGTCGCCATCGAGGAAGGGGCGACTCTGGTGCGTATCGGGACGGCCCTGTTCGAAGGTCTGACTAACCCCGTGCAGCAACAGTAGCCGTCTGTCGAGCCATCGGTCTTCAAAAGACGCCGCGGGCGCGCTAGAATCCCATGTTGGTTGGCCCACCGCTTTGGGGGCGGGGGATTGAATCCGGTAGAGAATCCGCGTTTCGCACGGCCGAAACCGCAGGACCACCATTCAGGAGCACGGAATGCCCAATCGTCCCTGCAAACTAGCCCTTGAGGATGGGACCGTCTTTGCCGGCGAGGCCTTTGGTGCCGATGGCACGCATGACGGCGAAGTCTGCTTCAACACCTCGATGACCGGGTATCAGGAGATCATCACGGATCCGTCGTACTGCGGGCAGATCGTGACCATGACCTACCCGCTCATCGGCAACTACGGGATCACCGAAGAAGATCTCGAATCGCGCGGGCCGCAGGTTGAGGGTTTCGTGATCAAGGAACTGGCCCGGCGGCACAGCAACTTTCGCGCGGGCGGCTCCCTGGAAGACTGGCTTCGTAAGCACGGGGTCGTCGCGATCGAGGGCGTCGATACGCGGGCAATCACTCGTAAGCTGCGGATCCAGGGGGCCCTGCGCGGGTCGATCTCAACAGAGATACTCGACGACGCGGCCCTGGTTGAGCGGGCGCGGAGCTGGCCCGGGCTGGTCGGTCAGGACATGGTCAAACGCGTCGCGCCCAAAGAAGCCTTCAAGTGGACGAGCGGCTTCGAGAGCAAGTTCGCGATGGATCACCGCCACAAGACGGGCACGTATCGCATCGTGGCCATGGACTGCGGGATGAAGCGCAATATTCTCCGCAATCTGGTGGAGGCCGGTTGCGAGGTGACGGTTGTGCCGCCCGACACGGCAGCCGAGGCCATTCTCGAACACAAGCCCGACGGCATCTTCGTCAGCAACGGCCCGGGCGACCCGGAACCGCTGGACTACGCGATCAAGTCGCTCCGCGGACTCGTCGGCAAGGCCCCGATCTTCGGCATCTGTCTGGGGCACCAGTTGCTCGGTCTGGCCCTGGGGGCCAAGACATACAAGCTCAAGTTCGGGCATCGCGGCGGCAATCAGCCGGTGATGAACCTGGCCACACGCCGGGTCGAGATCACCAGTCAGAATCACGGCTTCGCGGTCGAGACGTCTTCGCTGGTCAAGGTCGGCGGCGTGCCCACCCATGAGAACCTCAACGACAAGACGCTGGAGGGTTTCTCGCACAAGGACCTGCCGATCTTCTCGGTACAGTATCACCCCGAGGCCAGCCCCGGCCCACACGATGCTACCTACCTGTTCGACTGCTTCATCGACATGATCCGCAGCGGCAAGGCCCCTACCGCCGAGGAGATGGCCGCGGCACAGGCGCGGCTGGAAGGCAAGGCGGGGTGAGCGGAGAAAGCGGTCAGCGATCAGCGGTCAGCTTTCAGCCGGTAGGGCAGAGTTGAGCCTGCCTCGCCGCAGGCGGAGTCGCCCCGGCGACCGAGACCTGCCGCAAGACTGTGCCGTCTTCGCCCACCGATGGGCCGCTCCCTTGACAGCTACGCAGTCGGGACCATAGCCACATGAGGTGTGCATCGGATATAATGATCTTGTGGCAAGGCAACATACTTGCCGTCCAAAGGAGACCGAACATGCGAACGGTTGAAACAACGGCGAAGACCGGACCGGATGGCGTGCTTCGTCTAGAGTTGCCGACGGGGCAGCCTGACCAAACCGTGCATGTCGTCGTCACTCCTCAGCCGATCTCCGAAACCGATCAACAGGCACGCCTTTTGAAGGCCGGCATCCGTCCGCCGGTGCGATGGAACGAAGAGCAGATCAGGCAGCTGGACCTGGGTGACCCGCCGGTTTCCCAGACCCTCGTTGAGGATCGGCGATGAGCCTCTACTACCTTGATGCCAGCGCCTGGGTCAAGTGTTACGTGCGGGAAGCTGGAAGCGACTGGATGCGTGGGTTCTGGGACCTGCGCTTGCCCGTGGCGTGTTCCAGCTTGGGGTACATCGAGGTCATTTCGGCGATCCTTCGCCGCGCCGGACGCTCGGACTCGGAGATAGGCGCAGTGTTGGGCAAGATCGGACGCGACCGCGAGGCGATCTACGAAGCGGGCGTTTCCGCAACCGTCCTCGAGCAGGCGGAGGCGCTTGTCCGCCGCCATCGCCTCCGCACTGCGGATGCAATCCATTTGGCGTCCGCCGCCATGATGGGGAAGGAACTGGAAGAGTCGGTCAGCGTGATTGCGTCTGATGCCGAGTTGCTTGCCGCCGCAACCGCCGAAGGAATGGCAGCGATCGATCCTCAGGCAAACCCCCAGTTGCCGACCGGCAAGCCGCAGGCATGAAGCGCTACTCCCGGCCACTTCTTCGCGCTGGGGTCAAGCAGAAACGCAGAAAGAATCATCGTGTTGAGCCGGCATCTTGCCGATCCGCGACGGGCTGGAAGCCCGGCCCGCACGATGCTACCTACCTGTTCGACTGCTTCATCGACATGATCCGCAGCGGCAAGGCCCCTACCGCCGAGGAGATGGCCGCGGCACAGGCGCGGCTGGAAGGCAAGGCGGGGTGAGCGGAGAAAGCGGTCAGCGATCAGCGGTCAGCTTTCAGCCGGTAGGGCAGAGTTGAGCCTGCCTCGCCGCAGGCGGAGTCGCCCCGGCGACCGAGACCGGCCGCAAGACTGCCTTGTCGCCGTTGCTCCTCGGCGCGAACCCACTTCCGGACATGAGACACGACGGTATGATATTCCATGGAGAACCCATGGCTGAGACTCCTGACTCTGAGCAGCCCCTGCAACCGGCGTCAACCTGGCCGCGGCCGATTCCGCGTTTCGCACTTGTTCTGATTGGGTCGTTATGTACTGCGGTGGCCGTGGCCATTCTGTCGAAGGACTGGTGCTTCTCCACGGTCGCCAGCACCTTGGCGACCGCACTGATCATCGGCCTTCTCGATTCTCTCGTTCTTGAACGTGTCATCCGCGACTGGTCAATGGGACGCAGAATTCAGGTGATTCTCGCCCTCTTGGTATGTGGTAGCTTCCTGGCGTGCTTCGCCGGAACCGGCAATCGGCTCTTCACGCGTGTATTCGGCGTGTCGCCGCCTCCAGGCGTAAGCGAGCTTGCCATCGACAGCGCAAGCATCGGTCTCAGCGGAGATCAAGCTATTCTCATGCGATTCAAAGCTGATCAGGCAACAATCGAGCGGCTCGTGCAGCACAGGGGCTTCGTCGTTGACAAGGAGACGATGACAATCTGGTCGCAACAGATGGGAAAACAGTGGCCCTGGCTCTGGGAACGGGCGTTCTCAAACTTCACCATTCACGGCGGCCGAGCGTGGAAGAACGTCGAGCCGATGCCAGATCCCGTTCTCTTCGTCCATGAGCATTGCGAAGGTATCGCGACCATAACGGCGAAGATGCTTTGGGATCGTGCGTCCGGAAGGACCTACCTTCTGTACCTGAACTGATTGCTCGATGTCTACCAGGGACGGCGGCAGGCTTCGTTTGCCGGTTGCCATACCCGTAGCTTCGCGTGGGCATCTTCTGCGGTGCCTCGCCCAGGCACCACACCTGCGGTATCATTTTCTCCAGAGAACCTATGAGCGATGATGCAGGCAACCTATCCTCCGCGGCCGAGTGTCTTCGGGCCGCGAAGAACGTTGTGGTCTTCACGGGGGCGGGGATTTCGGCGGAGAGCGGGATTCCGACCTTTCGTGACAGCGACGGGCTGTGGGAGCGGTTTTCGCCGGAGCGGTTCGCCACTTGGGACGGTTTGGTCAAGACGGCGGTTGCCGATCCGCGCTTGTTTACCGATTTTCTGATCGCTGTGCTGGAACCGATCGCCGTGGCGGCACCTAACCCGGCCCACCTGGCCGTCGCCGAGCTGGAGAAACATGTTCGGGTCATAGTGGTCACTCAGAACGTCGATGGCCTGCACCAGGAGGCGGGCAGCACCACTGTGCACGAGGTGCACGGCTCGATTTTCGAGATCGTGACGCTCGGCGGCCGATTTGTGCGGCTGCTGTCGCGGACGGAAATCCAGGGAATTGTCCGGAAACTCCGCGAGGCAAGGGAGGCAACTTTGGCGCTGCCCAAGGCGCTGAGGGCCATCCACTCGATGCTTGGCCCGAGCGGGGTCTCGATTCACCGGCCGAAGATTGTCTTGTTTGGCGAGGCGATGGCGGAGCCTGCCTGGAGCCTGGCTCAGGAGGCGGCCGAGCGATGCGATTGCATGATCACGGTCGGGACGTCGGCGATGGTGATGCCGGCGGCGATGCTTCCCGGCATCGCGCGCTCGGCCGGGGCGTCCACTATCGATGTGGGTCTGGCTCCTGGGGAGGCGGATTTCCCGCTCACGGGCCCGGCCGCGAGGGTTTTGCCTGGGCTGGTTCGGGCGGCGTTTGGCGAGCCGGGGGGATGTGGGATCTGAGATTTCAGATTTGAGAGTTTGAGATGTGAGAGTTGAGGACTTGAGATCTGAGGTTTGGGATTCCGGATTCGAGGATTTGAGATTTCGGCGCCGCCTGAGGTACGAGGAACCACACGCTGACGTTCGCTGGGGTGGTTTTTGCTGTAAAGCCTTTATTCGCAGATACCTAGATGCTTTTCCAGTTCTTTTTCCATTTTTCCTAGGCTACCCAGCTTTGGGTCTGTTTGGCGCAAAGGAATCTTCAGCGTTCGTCAGCCCGACAAGGCCGAGCAGGAGAAGTCTGGCGAGTGCGATTGCGGGGCGCGAGGACACGAGTTCGCCGTTTCACCAGACAACCCAAGTTTGGGTTGGTTTGGCGCGGAGAAGGGATCAGCGATCTGCAGTCAGCCGGACGGGGTAGTGCAGAGTCACTCTGCATCCGGTTGAAGGCCGATCGCCTCCTTCGGATGGTTTCACTTGTCAAAGAGCGCGGTGTCGCCATGTGCTCTGGCGCGGTGGTACCACAAGAGGTGTTCCGGAAAGGCGGGCGCGAACGGAGCGGGGTGCTGGTCTGTTGATCTATTGGTCCGTTGGTTGGTTCGTAGAATCGGTCGCCACGGCGGCCTGGGCGGTACTGTATCGCCCGGCTCGGTCGGCGGCGTGCTTGAACATTGCGGCCACATGTGGGAGAACTCCTGCTTTCCAAGGAGGACAGACATGAACTGGGCAACGGGAAACGGGGTTTGCCTGTGGGCCTTAGCGGCCCTGCTGGTTTGCGCCCTGCCGGCGGCGCGGGCGAGCGGACAGACCGGCACCCTGTCGCTGAAAGGATGCACCATTCAACTGGTGGAAGGCCAGCCGGCGTACGTGCGGCGTGCGGCGGAGGACCTCGGTGCGGTGATCCAGATGTTCACCGGCGCCAGGCCGGAGGTCGTCCAGGTCCGGTCGGGCACGGAGATCGTTGCCGACCGGCCGGTCATCGCGATTGGAGTCGGGACGGCCACAGAGTTGATCAAAGGCTCGCTCTTCCAGAAACACGCGGATCTCGGCGAGGCCTTCGTCATCCACGCAGAAAGGAGGGACACGTCCGGCTCGGGCGTGGTCCCACTGGTTTCGATCGGGTCGGACCATGATCCGGGCGGGCTGAAGTTCGGCGTTTTCGCACTGATTCGCCGCTTAAAGGGGAGTCCGGGTGACGTCGGCATCGACGTTCCACTGACCGTGGAGGGCCGGCCGCACATCCGCATCCGAAGCATGTATGCCCACCTGCACTGGGCGTACAACAACCCGTACTCGCTGCGGACGTGGTCGCTGCAGGACTGGAAGCGGTACATCGACCTGCTGGCCCACCTGGGGTTCAACTGCATGCAGATGTGGCCGATGATGGAACTTCTGCCGCACCCTCTGTCGAAGGAAGACGAGGCGTACCTGAGGAAATACGCCGAGATCATCGACTACCTGCACGAGCAGCGAGGGATGAAGGGTTTTGTCGTGAGTTGCCCGAACAATATCACCGAGGACTCGCGCGGCGTGCCGATTGAGAACCGCGAGTACTTCGATTTCGAGAAGTTGCTCGATCCGGGAGAGCCTGACAACCTGAAGAAAATACTCGATCATCGGAGCGACCTGTACCGCACGGTGCCCAACGCGGACGGCTACTGCGTCATTGACTCTGACCCCGGCGGGTGGAAGGGCAGTCCGGCCTCGGCGTTTGTGGATATTCTGGCGGGTCATCGTGAGCTGATCGACAAATACGGGAAACGACCCAGCGAGCAGCCGTTGATCTACTGGACGTGGATGGGTTGGGGCACGGGCACGCGGGAGCAGAATATCGACCAGGCTGTCGGCGGGATGGTCGAGCGTGTCCGGCCGCCGTGGATGATGACCGTTTTCTGGCCCGAGCACATTGCCGCCTGCGAGAAGTACAAGCTGAAAGACAAGGCGATTCACTTTCCATATGGGCTGATTGAGAACGAACCCTGCGGGCCGCTGACCGACTTGCGGATCGAGCTGATCAAGCGGGAGGCTCGCTGGCCGATCGATCATGGTCTACAGGCCGCCCAAGGCAATGCCCAGACGCCGCTGGTGCAGATGCCGAATATTGTTGCCTACTCGATGGTTTTGTGGGGCGAGGATCCGGCCGATCCGGTTGACGGGGCGATTCCGCGACTGGCCCGCGGCCTGGTTTGCCGGGATGCCAGCGCGGTGGCCGAGGGATGGATGTCATTGACGCGCGAAGACGTGGAGGATTCGCGGCAATTGGCAGAGCGGATCCGGATGCTGGCCACCGATGAAACGGCCCGAGGCCCGCTGGCTTTGGTCATTGGCGAGTGGCAGCGTCGCATTCTGGAAGACCTGGCATTCATGCTCGATATACACGCAGGAGGGCTGGAATTCGCCCGTTCGGCGGCAGGTGACATCGAGAACGCCGCGTTGAGCAGGAAGTTGTCCGCGTATCTGCTGTCGGTTGGGCGATGGTTGGAGCGGACCGGTTACCACAATGTTGGGATGATCGCCCACAAGCCCTATTACGATCCTGTTGCCAAGGCGCTGACCGACCTGAAAGGTCGGATGGGCGACGGGGAGCTGCAGGCCGGAATCGTGCAGCCGGCGACCGACGTCGTGCGCAAGCAAGTCGATCCGAAATTTGTCGACCCGGTGGCGAGGGCGATCTGCGGCAAACCATAGAGGTCAGCGGGAGAAGTAGTCGGCGATGCCCTCGGCGATGGCGGAGGCGAGCCTGGAACGGTAAGCGGGGTCGTTAAGCCGTTGAGCATCGGCGGCATTGGTCATATACCCACATTCGATGAGGATGCCGGGGCTGTTGTGTTCGCGGAGTACGTGGAAGTTGTTTCGCACGATTCCACGGCAGGATATGTCGTTCCGGCGAAAGGCCGCCGCGATGCATTGGGCCATTCGCATGGTTTCGTAGTTAGCGCGGGGGTGAATGTGGATGCCCGTTCCGGAGATCCATTTCTTGGCTGACGAGTCGGCGTGGATCGACAAAAACAGATCGGCGCGGTGTCGGTCGGCCAGCCTTGACCGATCGTCGAGTTCAAGGAACACATCACTGGTGCGGGTCATCACCACCCGGGCCCCCCGAGAGCTGAGGTCGTTGCCGATTCTGGTAGCGATATCCAGATTGATATCTTTCTCTCTCAGTTGGCCGCGGAACTTGGGAAGGGCACCGGGATCCTTACCTCCATGGCCGGCGTCCACGACGATGGTCCGATCGCTGATTCTCTTGAGTGATGTGGGAGGAGGTGGCGGGGGGACGCGCGGCGCCTCGCGGACGTTGATGATCGGGTTGGGGAGCTGAGGAAGACAGCCGGAAGCATCAATCGGCGTGCAACCGGACAAAGACAGACCCGTTATGAGTACTGACAGGGCTGCGAGGATCGGCCAATGGGGCGCACGAGCCGGTTGATCAGATAGGGGGCTGCATGACGGGGTGCGACCGCCGGCGGTTTCGGGGGGCAGAATGCGTCCGCTGTGGGCCATACGCGTCCGTGCTCTCAGCCTTGCGACGCCGGCGTTCCGTCTCGGATCAAAGGCGTCTGCGATTCATGGTTCTTGCTGCAACTTCCGTGATCGAGGCGGCCGCCGTTGGCAGCACCACCCCGGCAGGCGAGCTGAAGAGCATCGGTTCTTCAAGCCTGCAGATCAATATTACGACCTTCGTCCCCTTGGGGGGAATGTGACTGGTCCGCGTTCTGTTCTTGTTCCTCCGGCGAACTGAAGGCCCTACCCTGACTACCGGTGCCCTCGGCGTCCGCGTGGATCTGGGTATCGGTATCGGTGGTCCCGACAGTGGTATCCCTCTCGTCGACCACGGAGGCTTGTCGGCGGCCGGCGCTGTCGCGCTGGCTTTCGTCCGCCTCCCGGACCGTGGAGACCTGATGCTGAGCGATGTGGCTCTGCAACACGGAACCGACGATGTTGGGAGGCATAGCGGACACGGTTGTTGTCCTCCGCCGGCCGCGGCCCCGGGCAGACGGAACCGGCAATTATTATATCGGACTCTGGCCGCAAGCTTCTTGACAGCCAGAGGATGCGCCTGGTGAGCGAAGGTCCGGCGTGTCCAGAAACAAGACAGGATTGCGCCACGGTGTGCTTGCCGGCCGTCCGAAAAGGCCTTTTTGAGGATCAGGCGAAAGGTCAGACGCCGCTTTCCAGCAAGCCGCGGCTGCGAAGGTGGCCGCGGAGGCGGGCCAAGATGCTGGAGTGCATCTGGCTGACACGGCTTTCCGACAGGTCCAGGGTGGCTCCGATTTCCTTCATGGTCATTTCCTCATAGTAGTAGAGAATGAGGATGAGCCGTTCGATTTCGGTGAGGGTTCTCATGACCACGTCGCGGAGATCTCGTTCGGAAAACCCCTCCACGGGATCGCAGGTGCGGCGGTCCGCGAGGACATCGATTTCCTGAAGTTCGTGATCGGAGTCCTGATCGACATAGCTGCGTGACAGGGAAATCAGCAAGACGGCGTTGGCATCGCCGAGGAGCTTCTCGAACTCGGATCGGTCCATTCCCAGCCGGTCGGCGATCTCATCGTTGGAGGGCAAGCGTCCGAGCTCGGCCCGCAAGACCTTGGTGGCGGTTTCGAGCTTATGTGCCCGGCTTCTGACCAAGCGAGGCACCCAATCCATGGTCCGGAGTTCATCAAGGATGGCGCCGCGGATGCGGGGCGAGCAGTAGGTTTCGAATTTGACTCCGCGGCTGAGATCAAAGGCCTCAATAGCATCGATCAAGCCGAAGGTACCGGCGGAGACGAGATCCTCGACGTCGACTTCGTTGGGGAGCTTGGCAGAGATACGTTCGGCGGTGTACCTGACGAGCGGCAGGTAGAATTCCATGAGAGCATTTCGAAGCGTCCTTTCTCCCGTCCTCTTGTATTCCTTCCAGAGTTGCTGGACATCCACATCCGCTTCAACCATCCGCTACCTCCCAGAACGGTCCTTAATAGCCGACCGTCAGGCATCAGCGGGGCTGGGCGACTTCCTGCCTGCCCCCTGCGGACGGCGGCTTCGCCTTGTCTTGGGAGCCGGCCGGAGCCTTTCCGGCGTTCTGCTCCGCCAAGCCTTCGGCGGGGAACAACTCGCGATGCTTGCGGAGCGCGTGTTCGTCCAACAACCGGCAAGCGACCCATCCAGCACCTATTCCGAGCAGGCAGAAGGCCAGCATGGCCTGCAAGGCCCGGGTCAGAATGACATCAGCCGGGTTACCCGCGAGCAGCCCGAGCAGAATCGTGATGCTGAACGCGAATAAGCCGAACGCAGCTCCGCAAAGCCTCACCATGTCGCAACATCCTTGTTGCCGAAGTCTCAAGCGAACCGCCTTCATGCGGGCCGCAACATACGAGCCTTGCGGTCCGGAAAGACACCGGCAAACCATGCGGATCTCCGGCCCGAAGGTTATGAGAGAAAGTAACGGCAAACCCTCTCGGGTGGTTTAGCAGAAAACGGCGTTATCGACGAGATAACGTCTACGATCCACGAGCCTATAAGAACATATTCATGACCCGATAAAACAGGCTCTGCTGCTCTTCACCCTTGCCCAGTTCCCGCGACAGCCGTCCGGCGGAGACCATCAGGCAACTGCTGGCCGAACAGCGCGGGTATTGCAGAACCACAGGATATCGTTGCCGCACGGCGGCGGGCACGTGCTCGTCGCGGAGGACATAGCCGTAATCGTTGACCGGCAGGTGGAGGAACCGGGCCGCCACGCCGGCCAGACGTTCGTAGGTATCACGGGCTTCGCGGCGACTCTCGGCGAGATTGACGATCACGCCGACTGAGGCGGACATGGCCTGTCGGCCGCGGCTTTGTTCCTGAGTAAGCGCTTTGATCATCGCATAGGCGTCAGTGACCGAGGTGGGTTCCGGGGTAGTAACTACGAGTATGGTATCAGCGAAGGAAGCGACAGAAACGACGTTGTGCGAAATGCCAGCGCCGCAGTCAAAGACGACCAAGTCATGAATCTGGGCGGCCCGTTCGGCGGCAGCGATCAGTTGATGTCGTTCAAATTCAGAGAGATTGGCCATTTGTGAGACGCCGGACGCTCCTGGGACAAGGGCGATTCCACCGGGTCCCTGGACGATGACCTCATCGAGCGACCGACGGCCAGCCAGGAGGTCTCGCCAGGTCCAGGCAGCCTCAATGCCCAAAACGATGTCGGCGTTGGCCAAGCCCATATCCATGTCAAAAAGCGCAACACGATGTCCGCGAGCGGCCAAGGCGATGGACAGGTTTGCCGCCAGAAGCGTTTTGCCGACGCCTCCCTTACCGCTGGTCACGGCGATGATGTGACCCTGCTTGGGCGTTGGGGCAGCGTGAGCAGAGGTCATCAGTTGTCGGAGCTGATGGGCCTGATCAACCCTCCTGGTCTGGTGCTCACGACCGAACATGCGGCCCTCCCGGCCACCTTCTCCCGCCGAAAAGAGATCGCTCACGCGACGTGATCGATCACCGGCCCGGGCGCCGACGCGGCGTCGGCCGATCCGGGCGAGGGACTGCGCCTGCCCAGAATCAATTCTGCTATTCGACGACGCTGACCGACCTCGATATCGTCCGGCACATCCTGACCGGTTGTCAGATACGACAATTTCAGATTGAGCCGGCGAATGACATTGAGAATCACGCCGAGCCCCAGCGCCTCGTCGAGCTTGGTGAACACGACGCGATCGATACCGAGGGAAGAGAACTTCTCCGCCACCTCGATCAACTGGGACGGATGCGCGGTACAGGAGAGGACGAGATGGACCTCGAGCGAGGACTCATCGGTCGATTCCGCCGGCATGCGGCCGAGGCGGGCAACCCGGCGAGCGAGGTCGAGGAATTCCTTCAGGTCATCGAGGCGTTGAACGTCCCGCTGGCTTCGACCCGAGGTATCGATCAGGACCAGATCGCAGTCGGTCAGATTGGCGATGGCGTCGATCATTCCCTCGGGGGTCATGACGACTTCCAGGGGAATGTTGAGGATATCGGCGTAGGCCCGAATCTGCTCAACAGCGGCGATTCGATAGGTATCGATAGTGATCAGGCCGACGCGTTTGCCCTCACGAAGCTTGAAATGGGCGGCCAGCTTGGCGATGGTCGTCGTCTTGCCGACTCCGGTGGGACCGACGAGGGCGACAAAGCGGGTTCTTCGCGAGTCATCCCACTGGAGCGGTTCACACGGGGGAATCATTCGCTCGATGGTCTCGACCATGACCTGGGGGATCAGCGTCTTGAGCCGATCGCGGTTCTGGGCGTCCTGAGGGGCTTCGCCAGCCGTCACCGATCGACCGCCGGACTCGGCCAATCGGACCCGGGCCTCGGCGATCACCTCACGAGCGATCTCCTCGGCGACGTCGTTCTGAAGCAGACCGGTGTAGTAATCGCGCAGTTCCTGAGGCCAATCGTGGGTTGGGGCGGGTGATGGATCGGCAGAGCGATCGAGAAGTTGGCGAACCATCTCGCGCAGTTCGCCCATCTCGCCGCGAAGGGAAGAGCTGAAGGCGGCGAGCTGAGTCGATACAGTGGAATCGGCGTCGCCTGACGGCTTCACAGGGGTTTCTTCCGCCTGAGGCATCCGGATTGCCGGAGATGCGGCATTGAGCCGGGTGCTCCGCTGCCCTCTATTGTGCTCCATGCGACGTGCGAACATAGCACGCCGATCGGCCGGATTCAAGGCGGACGCATCACGACTGGCCGTGATTTCGATGATCGTTCGGGCCCCCAGGCCCAGGAAGCCGCCGCGGCGGAGGGTCCGGGTGTGGAGGATCACCGCGTCGGGTCCAAGGGAGCGTTTCACCCTCTCGAGGACCTCCGCCATCGAGTTACCCTGAAACGTTTGCATCTCCATCGGTCAGTACCACCAATCCTACGGACCGTACCTCGACACCGCGTACGATCTCGTTGAAGGCCAACACCGGCACATGCGCCATGGCCGGCTCGATCAGGCGACGAATCCACATTCGAATCTGGGGTGAACAGAGTACGGCGACGACGGCGCCGCCGGCACCTGTCATGGCTTGTTCGACCCGTTCCTGAACGGCCTTCACCAGACGATTCTGCGTCTCGGGCGGGAGGCTCAGGAAGGTGCCACGATCCGTTCGCTCCAGATGCGCGTTGACCAGATCCTCAATCTTCGGATCCAGCGTCACCACGTGAAGGACATTGTCTTTATCTTTGTACAGTTGGCAAATAGTTCTTGCCAGGGCGTTACGGGCGTACTCGGTAAGGATGTCGGTATCCTTGGTGCGGGGTGCCCAGTCACCGACGGTTTCGAGGATGGTTTCCAGGTCTCGGATCGGGACTCGCTCGCGCAAGAGATTCTGCAAGACTCTCTGCAACTCTCCGACCTTGATGAGATTGGGGACGACATCCTCGACGGCCTTGGGGGACTTTTCCTTGAGCGTTTCGAGCAACTGATGCGTTTGTTCGCGGGTAAGCAATTCATCGGCGTGTCGCTTGATGATCTCGGTCAGGTGAGTTGCAAGCACGCTGGAGGCCGGGACGACGGTATAGTTGCGTTGTTCGGCCTCGGCGCGCTGTCCTTCGGTGATCCAAACGGCTGGGAGTCCGAACGCCGGCTCGGTGGCTGCCGTTCCCGCGATGGGTATACTCACGGTGCCGTTGTCGATGGCGAGGTAGTAGCCCGGCATGATCTCGCCGCGGGCGACCTCGACGCCGCGGATTTTGACCGTGTACTGATTGGGTTCCAGTTTGAGATGATCCCGGACGCGGATGGGCGGCACGACGATACCGACGTCGGTGGCGACCTGGCGGCGGATGTTGGTGATGCGGTCGAGGAGATCGCCGCCCTGTTTTCTGTCGACGAGGCGGATCAAACCCAGTCCGACATCGAGTTCCATCGGATCGACGGCCAGAAGGGTTTCCACCCGCTCAGGCTTCTTGGTTTCGGCTTTGGCCTTGGCGGCGGCCATGGCGGCGGCGGACGCACGGGTGGCGGTGACGACATAGGCCAGACCGCCGCAACCGACGCCCAACAAGAGAAGCGGGAGTTTGGGCAGGGGTGTGAGCGACAGGAAGCCCAGGAAGACGGCGGCCAGTGTCAGGGCGATCGGCCGGGAGGTGAGTTGTCCCAGGAGTTCCTCGCCCATGTTGCTCTTGGCGTTGCTTCGGGTCACGAGCATACCGGCGGCCACCGAGGTGATGAACGCCGGGATGGCGGCGACGAGGCCGTCGCCGATACTCAGCTTGGTGAAGACCTCAAGGCATTCCATCAGGGGCATGTCAAACTGGACCATGCCGACATAGATTCCGCCCAGGATATTGACGAAGGTAATCACCATGCCGGCGATGGCGTCGCCGCGGACGAACTTGGACGCACCGTCCATGGCGCCGTAGAAATCGGCCTCGGCGGTCACCTCGGCGCGGCGGCGTCTGGCCTCGGCCTCATCGATGATGCCGGCGTTGAGGTCGGCATCGATCGCCATCTGCTTGCCGGGCATTCCATCCAAGGTGAAGCGGGCGGCGACTTCCGCAATGCGTGTCGCGCCCTTGGTAATCACGACGAACTGAATGACCGCCAGGATGATAAAGATGATAATTCCGACCGCCAGATTGCCGGCGGTGACGAAATCCGCAAAGGTCTGCACCACGTGTCCGGCCGCAGCCATGCCCTGATTTCCGTTGGTGAGGATCAAGCGGGTGGTTGCGGTGTTCAGCGTGAGGCGTACCATCGTCATCGCCAGCAACAACGAGGGGAACGAGGAGAAATCGAGGGGGCGTTGGATGTAAAGGATGGTCAGGAAGACGAGGGCCGAGAGCGTGAGATTGAGGACGAGCAGGAAATCCAGGACCTGTGTGGGCAGGGGAACCAGCAGCACGAACAGCAGGAGCGTTGCACCGATGGGGACGAGCAGGCCCCGATGGCGCTCGAGCACTTTGAAGGGGCGGGAGTTAAGCAGGGCGATATCGGCCATTCAAGCTCGCATTCTTCAGTATTCAGTCCTCTGCGGGAGGATGTGACGCATCCTCCCGTTCAATTCACGGCCGCCGCCACGGCGGCCTGACTTGCGTACCTCTTGCCGGTCAACTCGTACACATAGGCCAGGATCTCGGCCACGGCCTTGTAGAACTGCGACGGTATTTCCTGTCCGACCTCGACGGTGTAGTACAGCGCGCGGGCGAGCGGCTTACGCTCCACGATGGGGATGCGGTGTTCGACGGCGATTTCGCGAATACGCCTGGCGAGGTAATCCGCTCCCTTGGCGACGACGCGTGGGGCGTTCATGGTGTTCGGATCGTAGCGGATGGCGACGGCGAGTTCGGTCGGATTGGTGATGACCACATCGGCCTTGGGCACGGCCGACTTGATGCGGTGCAGGGCCATTTCCAACTGGACCTGCCGTCTTCTGCTCTTGAGTTTCGGGTCTCCTTCCATTCTCTTGTACTCATCCTTGACCTCTTCCTTGGTCATCCTCAGGTCCTTTTCGAGTCTGTATCGCTGGTAGATGAAATCGATGATTCCCAGGACCAGCAGGACGATGGCGAGGCGAATCGAGACGGTAAAGAAGAGTTCTGCGCCCATGCCGACGACGGCCACGGCCGGGAGATTGGCGGCCGTGGCGAAGACGTCGAGACGGTCTTTGAGGGTTGCGTATGCGACGCCGGCCACGCAGGTCATCTTGAGGACTCCCATCAGCAACTGGACGGCCGAACGGGCGTTGAACATGCGTTTGATGCCGGTGAGAGGATTGAGTCGGTTCAACGACGGTTTAAGGTTCTGGAAAGTAATCAGGTATCCGATCTGGAGGAACGAGGCGAGCAGGGAAAGGGCCACGACCACGGCGAGGAAGGGTCCGGCGGCGGCGATGAGCAGTCTGAACACCTTGGCCATCAGGTGGAGGATCTGCTGCGGATCGGTCAAGGCGGCTTCATGATCCTCGAAGCACACGCGCATTGCCACGAGGAGGTTTCCGAACAGCCTGCGTCCGAACCAGTCGAGCATGAGGAATGTGCCCAGCAATACGACCGCGGCCGTCAGGTCGGTGCTCCTGGCGACCTGCCCCGCCTTGCGGGCCTCCTCGCGGCGGCGTTGGGTCGGGGCTTCGGTTCTTTCTTGCGCTGAGTCGGGCATGACATTCGCCCGCCGTGAGGCGGACGTCCTCTCGTATCAGCACGATCAGGCGTCGGGGAGCAACCCCAGGCCGATCCGGATCGCGTCAAAAGCCTCTCTCAAACCCTCCACCAGCACGCCCTCCATGGAGACCATCGTCATGGCGGCCACAGCGAGGCAGACGGCGACCTTGAGCGGGAAACCAACGCTCATGAGATGGAGCTGGGGGATGGTGCGTGACAGAAAACCAAAACACATCAGTGCCAGCATGAGTGCCAGGACCATGGGTCCGCCGACACGAATAGTGATGGTGAAAGCCAGGTTGAGCAGATCGAGCAGCAGGGCAATCAAGCCCTCGGTCGGGACGGCGCCCAGCGGAGGGATAGACTGGAAGCTGTCGAGCAAGGCGCGTATCAGGGCGTGATCGCCGCGAATGGCAAGGAAGATCATCATGGCCACCAGGGTGTACAGTTCGCCCATTGCGCCGGCGGATGATTCGAGCAGCGGGTTGAACACTTCGCCGAGTCTCATGCCGGACATCTGCCCGACGGCCTCGGCGGCGAGTTCCACGCCCATGAAGACGAGGTTCACGGCCAACCCCAGCAAGACGCCGACGGCCAGTTCGCCCAGCATTCCCGCGAGGGTCTGGGCGAGCGTCAACTGAGCGGGCAGGGAAGAAAGCGTCATCGGGAAGATGGTCAGGGATATGGCCGCCGCCAGCAGGGCCCGGATCTGAACCGGGAGGGCCATGCTGCTGAATACGGGCGCGGTCAGCATGAGGCCGCTGACGCGGAACAACACCAGCATGAACGCCGGCAGAAAGCCATAGAATCCGAACAACGGCAACGGCATACGGGAGCCCCATTATCTCGCTCGTCAAAACGGCGACTGTCCCAGCAGCTCGGTCGCATATTCAAGCAACTGGTCGGTCAGCCAGGGGACCAGAACCAGCGCCACACCGACCATAGCCACGATCTTCGGCACGAACGTGAGCGTCTGTTCATGAAGCTGGGTCATCGACTGAAACAGGGATATGAGCAGACCGACCAGCAGGCCGATCGCCATGACGGGGCCTGAGATGGTCAACACCATGATCAAGGCGTCCCGCCCCATGTCCACCGCTTCGCCGACTTCCACTTTTTGACCTCCCTGTTGACCGGATCAATCCGGCGGTTTTACGAGAAACTCACCAACAACGATGTCACGACCAAGTGCCAGCCGTCGGCCAGGACGAACAACAGCAACTTGAACGGCAGAGAAACCATGACGGGCGGCAGCATGAGCATGCCCATGGAGATGAGCACGGTGGCGACCACCATGTCAATGACCAAGAACGGCAGGTAGACACGAAAACCCATGACGAACGCGGTTTTCAGCTCGCTGAGGATGAACGCGGGGATCAAGGCCAGCGTAGGGACATCCTGGCGGCTGAGCTGCCGGTCGATGGGAATGCTCTGCCGACCGGAGTATTCGAGAAAGAGATAGATATCCTCCTCATTTCTGACGCGCTCGATCTGGTCGAACATGAATTCCCGCATGTGCCCCTCGGCGATGGTGAGGGCCCGGGCCTGGGTCATGCCGGGCTGCTGATCGAGCCACGGTTTGACGGCTTCGTGGTAGATCTTTGAATAGGTTGGTGCCATGACGAAGAAGGTCATGAAGAGGGAGAGACCGACGAGCACCTGACCGGGCGGAAGCTGCTGCGTGCCGACGGCCTGGCGCAGGAGGGCCAGGACGACCATGATCCGCGTGAAGCAGGTGGTCATGATGAGGATGGCTGGGGCGAGGCTGAGCACGGTCATCAGGATGAGGATCTGAAGGGTGGTGCTCATGCCCTCACGGGTGGTGGCGGCCGGGAGGACGCGGCTGAGGTCGGGAATCTGCAGGGGATTGTCCACCTGACCGGCAGGGGTTGATTCCGGCGGAACCATGGGCGTGGTCGACTGCCCAAGGGTGGCGGTCGAGAACACCAGGACGGCGAGTGTTGTAACCCAGAGGTGAGCGCATCCGTGCCCGCTCATGTTGCGAACTCCGCCGCAGATCAGGGCTGATGCCGCCGGGCGGTGCCGGGCGAGGGTATGGGCCATCGCCGGG
The DNA here is from genome assembly GCA_035384605.1 of Phycisphaerae bacterium. Lineage (NCBI taxonomy): Bacteria > Pseudomonadati > Planctomycetota > Phycisphaerae > Phycisphaerae bacterium. Next base: position 2,883 of record DAOOIV010000016.1, on the reverse strand, counting down.
CACAACGGCCCCGCATCACGCCACGTTTCGTCTGGAGGCCAGACCCCGGACCTTGTTCAGCAGGTTGCGCACCTGCCCGCCGGTGTCGACGCTCTGCTCTTCCTCCTCCACAATCCGTTTATCATATACCTGGGATTCCTCTGCGAATTCCCGGGCAAACTGACTGGTGATGGATCCTGGCCGTCCGCTGGCGACCTCGCCCACGAGCATCGCGACCTGGTCGGGATCCTCGACCGCACAGAGTGTGTTGATGTCGTCATTGGTCACGCCCAGGAGCAACAGCCGTCGCCCCATGCGGACCAGGACCAGGCTCTGCTTGCTCGACAAAGGGATACGGGAAAGGACCTCGATCGCCCCCTGGCCGGTCAGCGAATTGCGGCCGGGCAGGCATTTCCTCACGATCCATGCCAGGATGAGGATCAAGGCCAGGACGGACAAGAGCGGCCAGAGATCTCTGGCCGACCAGAGGCCGGCGCCGTGTTGCCCGCGACTGATGTCTCGGGATTCGCTCTCTCGCTGGTTGGCCGTCGGTCGGCGCTCGAGGAATTCGCTGCGAGCGATGGGAGCGGACTGATGATTCGCCGCTTCCGGCGGCGTCGTGGCGGGCCTGGTGCCGAGGCCGGGCTGCGGCATCACAGGAGCAGCGGGACCGGCTTTGACGGTGGTGACCACGGGCTGAGTGGCCGGCGGGGCATGGTTCGAGTAAAGCTCGGCGGCCGGCTCATTCGGCTCGTCGGAGATTTCGAGGATATTCTGCGGCGGGATCCGCAGGCTCGGCCGGGCATCGGGGAAGGGCTGGATCTGCTGGGCGGAAAGCCAGCCGGTGAGCACCAGCGAAAGACACGCAGCCGGAATACCGGAATTGAGCATGTAACCGGTCATCGATTGGACCCTCCTGGTCCTGCGGACATCCTGTCTGATGACTCCGCGTCTTGCTGCGGTACACCTGTCAAGGCTGCGTGGCGCCTTGCTCAGGCCACCTCCTCCTGGCCGACGTCCCGCGAAAGGATGTCGTTGATTCGGACACAAAAGTTGTCGTTGAGCACAAGCACTTCGCCCCGAGCGACCAGCCGATCGTTAACCAACACGTCCACAGGGTCGCCGGCCAGTTTGTCCAGTTCAACGACGGAGCCTTCGCCCAACCTGAGCACATCCTCGACCAACATCCTGCTGCGTCCGAGCTCGATTTTGACCGAAAGATCGACGTCCCGGAGCAAATCCAGGCCATGGGCTGGGGCGGTCGGGAGGGTTCCCGGGGGCAGGGTCGGTATTTCGAACGGCTGAGCGGGCGTCTGTGTGGGCGCGGTCTCCGGGGCGGACGCGGTCGCCGGGGCGGACGCCTCGGGTGCCGCCTTGGCGACTGCCTGTTCGGCGGCAATAGCCTCGGCCATCGCCTTGGCCACCTCGTCGAAGGGCCGGCCGCTGGCATCGACGCGGGTATCCGGCTCCTGAGCGGGGGAAGTTTCGGATGATGCAGGCGAGGGCGTCTGCTCTTGCATTTGCGATTCGATGCCCGCCGCTTGCAGCGCGGCGTTGATCTCATCCTGGCTCAGGAGTCCATCGTTGGGGTTATCCGCCATGGTCGCCGTCACTCCGTTTTTCGTTGTCTGTCTGCCGTCCGTTGCCCTGCGACCGAATCAATGAACTCGAACTAGTCTGCCCGGTACGAGGTAAACTGTGGTATCAAGACTTTCTTGACGAATTCTTCATTACCCAGGACTTCGACCAGGATCTGGCGAAACTGCTGTCGCAGGGTGGCACAGTCGGGTTCGGCCAGCACCTGGGGGTCGGCGGCCCGAATTGTGCTCATGAACCGATCCGCGATCGCAGCCCTTTTTCTCTCGAGCTGGGCCTTGAGATCGGCCTCTTTGTCGCCGCTGACGGCGACGACGACCTTCACGTCATACATCATGGCCTGTCGTGCCTGGGAGTTCTGTCCGCGAAAAGTGACGACTTCGACTTCCACGTCCTCGGGGGTTTTCTGTCCCTCCGCGGAGTTGAGTCCGTTCGCCGCGGCGATATCCTGAGCCTCGGCGGAGGCAGGTCCGGCGGAGAAGTATCTGACCGCGAAGGCCACGCCGACGGCCTCAGCGACCATGATACCCAGGAAGATGCCTCCGAAGATCATGTTCTTCTTGCGGCCGGCGGATTTGGTCGATGCGACGGCTTCGGCTTGAACGTCTGCTTGGTCACCCATTTTCTGCTCGTTCTTTCTCGGCGATATTGAAGGCGTGCACACCTGGTTCCCGGGCGTGCACGATGATCTCAATTCCGCGTCCCGATACCGGGCGGTTATCTTGATCTTCCATCAGGGGTGGCGTTTGGCCCGCGCGTGCCGTGATGGAGACGCGATCGGAGGCGATGCCCGACTCGGTCAGCAGGTCGGTCACCGCTCTGGCGCGGGCATAGGACAGATCCATCGCGTCACGGAAGCCCGCTTGGGGAGGGAACGGGCCATCCGCGGCGTGACCGCGGATTTCCAGGTGGGTCTGTCCGTCGGCGAGCGCCTCGGCGATCCGGCCGAGCAGTTGGCGCGTTTTAGGCATCAACTGGGCCCCGAATGGCTCGAAAGCGGCGGCGCCATCCACCCGAACGACGATCTGGTCGGTTCCGGTGGTCAGCACACAGCAGGCGGCCAGTTCGGGGTCTGCAGCTTCGGTTCCTCGAAGGCCGGAAGCGATCACTAGCAGCTATGCGTGAGGGTTGGTTACGGTGGCGCAACAGGACTCCATGACAGACGCGCGCACACCTGCGAGGTTGACTTTAGTCCGCGCTGCTGTGCTGAAGCCCATAACGCACACACGCATCATGCGCGAGGGACACCCAATCAACCTGTTGCTGTCTGTTCCATATTTATCCGTAGTTGGCCGCATTGCGACTCCA
>DAOOIV010000015.1 GCA_035384605.1 Phycisphaerae bacterium | reverse complement strand
GGACCCAATCATGCCGCGTGCTTTTGACTGGCGCCGAGCATGGATGTCACACAAGGGCTCTCTCCCGCACTTGCGGCAGGAGGGAGTGGTGTACTTCGTCACCTTTCGGTTGGCCGATTCACTCCCTGCCGAAGTGATGAAACGACTGCGCGCCAAGCGCGATGCATGGCTGGCATCCCATCCGCCGCCTCTGACCGAGGAGCAAATCCAGGAGTACCGAAGGATCTGGACGGCTCGGATCGAGAAACTGCTGGACAGCGGGCATGGCGAGTGTGTTCTTCGGGATCCCGCGTGCCGCAAACCAGTCGAGGCAACCCTGCGACACGATGACGGCAAGGCTTACCTTCTGGGTCGCTTCGCGATCATGCCCAACCATGTTCACGCCCTCCTGCAGTTGCTCGCCGACAGCGATCTGTCCAACACGCTGCAAGCCTGGAAGTCGATCAGCGCCCGGCAGATCAACACGTATCTTCGTCGATCCGGATCGCTCTGGCAGGATGAGTCCTTCGACCACATCGTGCGCGACGACGCCGCCATGAACCGGTTGACGAAGTACATCGAGGACAACCCCCGCTGCCTCCCGGTTGGCAGCTACACCGTTGGAACCGGCCTGCTTCAGGCACAGTAAACCCGACGCCTGGGGCGACCCATCAAGCAGGCCCAACGTCCGCGGCGTGCCGCCAAGTAGGGCCGACGCTTGCGGCGGGCCATCAAGTAGGGCCGACGCCCTCGTCGGCCCACCACTGTAGAACAACGGCCCTGTTGGCCCGTGGGGGACCCAATCATGCCGCGTGCTTTTGACTGGCACCGAGCATGGATGTCACACAAGCCGTACACGTAGGGCCGACGCCCTCGTCGGCCCATCTCGGCACGAGTAACACGGCCGTCGACCTCTTCGATCGCCGCCGGCCACCATACGCCCTCGTCGGCCCATTCATTCTCCCGTGTTCCGCTCCGATCAGCTCTCTCCGGAACACCCGCCGTGTTACCCCTGTATCCAGAAACCGGGAGACACTGCGCTCTTTGACAAGTGAACTACCGCGTAGGAAGCAGCCACCAGCCGCAGAGGCGAGCGTCTGGCCAAGCAAATCTGGCCGCTCACTCCTGATAGCTTCTTACCAAAGAAACCCAAAACCAGGCAGGCTGGGCAAAATGGAGAATCTCCGCTCATGCGCTCGACCATCGGCATTCCACGGGCCAAAACTCTGCCCAGCCAAATCTGACCCACAACCGCAAGTCGTTAACCGCCAACTCGTTTTGCGGAACGAAGCCAAACTTGGATAGTCTGGGAAAGATAGAGAATCCCCACTCTCAAACTCGCCGTTCCGATCTTCACAACCACCCAACGGGGATCGCATTGACATTTTCGCCGAGCGGAAGGAGATCCTTCGACAGGCAGACGACACCGGCCTCACCGACCTTCATCTTGAGCTTGCCGAGCGGGTTGAAGAATGCCGCCCAATCCGGCCCCGGTGACGCGGATTTCTTGACCTCGAGTGGATACAGGGTGCGGTTCTGCAGGAAGATGAGATCGATCTCCTTGCGATCTTTGTCCCGGTAGTAGTAGACCTCAGGACTTTGACCTCGATGCCACCAGCTCTTGAGAACCTCGCTCACGACGTAAGTCTCCAGGACGGCGCCGGACATCGCCCCGCTTTCGAGTGTTTCCGGCGACGACCAGTCCGTGAGGTAAGAGCACAGCCCGGTATCCAGGAAGTAGAGCTTGGGCGCCTTGACCAGCCGCTTGGTCACGTTTGTGTGGTACGGCGAAAGCAGGAACACCTGCATGCTGCCCCGGAGAATGGAAAGCCAGCTCTTGGCCGTGTTGACGCTGATATCGGCGTCGCGAGCCAGATCGGAAAGATTCAGCAGGTTGCCCGTCCGGGCGGCACATGCCTTGAGGAACCTCAGGAAGGCCGCTTCGTCTCCAACCTGCGTCAGGTCCTTCACGTCCCGCTGTAGATAGGTCTGGAGATACGAACTGTAGAATAGATCGCGGTCCTTCACCGGCCCGGCGGTCAAGGCGGGGAATCCGCCCAACCAGATATCACGATAGACGTGCTTGAGCGATGAAGACGCATGTGAGCCCTCGCGTTCCTTGAGCCGTTGGCGTGTGGGTAGGAACGGGGCGACATCCAACCGGAGCCGGTGCCGTTCCCGAGAGGAGAAGCCAAGGAGATTGACAATCGCCACCCGGCCGGCCAGCGTTTCCGAAACGCCCTTCATGACGTGAAACTGCTGCGAGCCCGTCAGCCAGAACAGGCCGGTCTTACGCCGGGAATCGGCTGCCATCTTGATGTAGGGCAGCAACTGCGGCGCGTATTGGATCTCGTCGATCAGGACGGGCGGCTCAAACCTCTCCAGAAACAGCGCCGGATCCTGGACTGCCAGAGCCCGGATACCCGGGTCATCGAGCGTCACGTACCTGCGGCCGCGTTCCGCCGTATGCTGTAAAAAGGTGGTCTTGCCGACCTGTCGCGGACCGGTCAGCAGCAGCACGGGAAACTGTTCCGCAGCCTTCCGCCAAGCGTCGTCGATGGCTCGGGGGTAGTACATGGCCAATTCCTTTATCGGCTAATTTGCAATCTAAATGCAAAATAGCCGATACGGGCCACCCGGTCAACCCCGACCCCGCATCCCCGCCGCTTCCCCCTTGGCAGCCACGCCGTTGAACGCAGTCTGCTTCAAGCACAGTAGGGCCGACGCCCGGGACGGGCCGCACGTAGGGTCGATGCTTGCGGCGGGCCATCAAGTAGGGCCGACGCCCCCGTCGCCCCATCAAGTAGGGCCGACGCCCTCGTCGGCCCATTTCGGCACGAGTAACACGGCCGTCGACCTCTTCGATCACCGCCGGCCACCCGACGCCCTCGTCGGCCCATTTCCGCTGCAACCAGTGTGCTCCTCGATCACTCGACCCGTCCGGCAAGGAGGATTCACCCAACACCCAAGCGCCGACGGAGCCATCGGCACCAAGTAGGGCCGACGCCCTCGTCGGCCCACCACTGTAGAACAACGGCCCTGTTGGCCCGTGGGGGACCCAATCATGCCGCGTGCTTTTGACTGGCACCGAGCATGGATGTCACACAAGCCGTACACGTAGGGCCGACGCCCTCGTCGGCCCATTTCGGCATGAGTAACACGGCCGTCGACCTCTTCGATCACCGCCGGCCACCCGACGCCCCCGTCGCCCCATTTCCGCTGCAACCAGCGTGCTCCTCGATCACCCGGCCCGTCCAGGAAGGAGGCTCTGCACAACACCCACGTGCCCACCCGGCCATCGGCACCACTTCATTGCGCTTCTGGCAGCGCGGACCGGTACTCATCCTTCTGCAGCCCGATCTTCTCCACCGGGATGCGCTGGAAACCCTTGGCCCACATGGGTGAATCGGGCTTGAGCTGGAACCGGTTGGCCTCGCCGTCCTTGAGGTAGACTTCCTCGTCGATGGAGTTGTCCTGCATGGCAACCACCTTGTCGGTCAGGCCGTCGTGCAGATCGATGGCCTTGCCGCAGCCGACCATTACGTTGCGAACCAGCTCGTTGTACTTGGCCAGGGCTGGCTCATCCTGGTAAAGCGTAAGCAATTGCGGGTACCGCGTGCTCCACGGTGGCTCCTTGTAGGGAACCGCATTGAGCCGTTCCACCAGCGTGTTATCCGTCCGGTCGAAGTAGTACTTGGCCCAGCCCAAACCGCGCGAGTCGACGTGGATGCCAATGTTGCAGTCCACAAGAATGTTGTTCTCCACCGTGTTGTCACGTCCACCGCCGACGAGCACCGCCCGAAAGACCTTGTAGCAGATGTTGCCATGGACCTTCACATCGCTGGCCCAGTCATCGAGGTAGATGGCCTGTGTGCCGACCCAGCTCTTGAACTCGCCGATGTGGTGGAAGTAGTTGTGGCGAATCACGTTCCCTCGCCAGGTCCAGTCGCGGCCCATGTAGAACGCCCCGGCGTCGTCGGTTTCCATGACCACATGGTGCACCTCGTTCAGTTCAATCACGTGTTCGTTGCCGCTCAGGCCCAGGGCCATGTGCGGGGCGTCGTGGATCAGATTGTTGGCCGCCCGGCAACCGACGCCGGCCAGGCTGACGGCCGTGCGGTAGGTGTTGCTGTTGCGGCTGTAGCGGTAGATGTGGTTGTTGGTCGCAAAATGGCCGCCGGGGATGAGCTTCGCGCGGTCGCCGCCGCTGAGGCTGATCCCGCCGTCGCCGGTGTCGTAGATGTCGCAACCGGCCACGCCGTGCTTCTCACCGCCGTTGACCACGACCGCCTGCCCGCCGATATTGCGTAACGTGCATCCGGCGACGAGGTCCCGCTTGCCGCCCTTGATGGTAATCGCCGTTCCACGAACGTACTCGAATACCAGCCCGCGGAAGGTCACATCGGTGACGTTCTCCATCCTGACCGCTGTCCCCAGCACCGACACGTACGTCTCGTTTGTCGCCAAGCCCGCCGGAGGCCAGAAGTAGAGGGTGCCGCTCCTGCGATCCACGTACCATTCACCCGGGCTGTCGATCTCCGAGAGAAGATTGATCGCGTAGTAGCGCTGCTCCTTACGATACCCGTAGTGGTGATACGGCGTGGCCAGGTTGATGATGCGCTTTTCAGTATCGATCGACTCAACCTTCTGGTACGCGTCGGCCCAGTCCCAGAACCAGTAACCGTGCAGCCAGATGTCGCTCTCGCCGATCCAACGTTTCGGCCGATCGCCCTCGTACGTGAACTTGCCGACGGAATCGCCTTCCTTCCCGTGGCTCTTGATCGGCTTGCCGCCCACGACGTCCGCGATCTTGGTGAAGCCCTCGTTCGGCCATCGCGACAACTGCATCGGCTTGCCGCCGAAGAACAATTCGATGCGCTTGGCCGCGGCCACGGGATCGCCAAAGTCGGTCACACCGGCGGCCTTGAGATCGGCCTGCATGACCTTGCCGCGTGCCGCCGGTTCAAGCCGGTCGAGAATCGCCCGATCGGTAACAGGTCTGAAATCGGAGACCCTCTTGCCGCCCAGCAGACGCACCTTCTCATCCTTGTACGCCCGGTATGCAATCGGCATCTTCTCGCTGCCGCTGTCCTCGGCCACAAGCTCAAAGGTCTTGTCGAGATGGTAATCCCCGCCGCGGATCCAGACAGTGACGCCGGCCGGCGACTCACCCGGCTTCTTCTTCATCTTGCGGATCTCGTCCCTGGCCCGCTCCAGCGTCGCAAAGGGCCCATCGGTCTTCTGCTCATTCGGCGCGGCAAGCCCGCCGGACCACGCGTCGTTGCCGTTGGCGGCGACGTATAGTTCCGCAGCCGATTGCGTCTGGGTCGCAAGAATCATGACAAGCGAGAAAAGCAGCGTGTTGCACATGACCAACATCCTCCATCTCAGCGAGTTATCTGAGGTGTGTCACTGCTCTGCGAGCAGTAACGTCTTCTCGCACTGCCGACACGGCAGTTGCACACGCAAACCGTACACTTGCGGAAAGAATACGGGCCTCCCGCCGCTTGTGCCAGAGGGAGGCCCGTTCACGTTTCTCAAGTAGGGCAGCGTCGAGCCAAGCGAGACCCGCCGTTTCAACAAGAAGGCGGGTCTCGGTCGCCGTGGCGACCTCAACTATGCCCTACCGGAGTTCTTTCACCCGGGCAACGATATTCTGTACGCCGAGGCCCAGGGCGGCTAGGACGATGTCGCCATCCTTGCCGGACTTGGGAATCCGCGGGCAGGTCATGGCAAAAACCTTCACGTCGCCGCCGCGAGCGGCGGCCTCGGCCAGTGCGGCATTGAAACCGCCGGCGAAATTGTCCTCGACGGTCAGAATCCTGCCGTTGGCCTTCCGCGCGGCGGTGAGAACCGGCTCGGCATCTATTGGCAGGCAGTAAGCATCGAAGAGGTTGCACTTGATCCCGGCCTTCTCCAATTCGCGAACCGCCTTCAAAGCCAGCGTCGTCATGTAGCCGCTTGCCACGATGGTCACGGAGTCACCCTCGGCCAGTTTGCCGCATCCGCCGAGCTTGAAAACCGCATCCTGCGGGTAGATCAGCGGGACATCCGGACGGTGCGTGCGGACGTAGCACAGACCGTTGATGTTGGCGGCCATCTCGGTCAGGCGGTAGGCGGCCACCGCATCAGCCGGATGGAAGAGGGTCAGCGCCGGGTTGCCGCGCCCGTCTTCCGCCGTGGTGTACGCTCGGAAATACGCCATGTCGGGCAGGCTCATCTGGCTGGGACCGTCAGCGCCGAGCGAGCAGCCGGCGTGCGAACCGACGAGTTTGACGTTCGCCCGAGTGATCGCGGCCATTTCAAACTGGTCATACCCGCGGGCCAGGAACTTGGCGAAACTGCTGGCAAAGGGGATGTAACCGGCGGCCGAGAGACCCGCGGCCGTCGAGATCATGTTCTGCTCGGCGATTTTGCACTCGAAGAAACGGTTCGGGAACGCCTTGGCAAAGACGTTGGCGAAAGTCGAGTTGCTGACGTCGCCGTCCAGAGCAACGATTCGTTCATCGGCGTGACCAAGGGCGAACAGCGCTGCTCCATAGGCTCGCCGCGTCGAGAGCTTGTTCTTGGCCACCGCCTCGATCATTCCGGTCTTGGCCACGGCCTCGGCAAACGGCATGACCGCAATCTTGTCCCTTTTCGCCGGACCGTTGGCCGAGGGCGGCATCGGCGGCTTGGGCGCCGGGCCGCAGACCTTGGGGAGCTTCAGTTCGGCAGCCACCTTGTCCAGGCTGGCCTCAGCCTCGGCGACCTGCGCGGCCGTCAGCGGCTTGCCGTGGTTGGACTTATCCTTGAGCGAATCGACGCCCCAGCCCTTCTGCGTGCGGGCCACGATGGCAACCGGAACCGAGCCCTTTCCAACCTTGGCGACCGCCGAAGCGATCTGGTCCATCTTGTGGCCGTCGATGTCCTGCACGTCGTAGCCGAAGGCCTTGAGTTTACCCACCAACACGTCGGCCGACTGCTGCTTGGACACGTAATCCGCCTGCCCTTGGCCGTTGCAGTTGAAGATCGGGCAGACGTTGACCAGCTCGTGGTCGATGATGAAGTCGAGAGCCTCCCAGATCTGCCCCTCGCGCGACTCGCCGTCGCCGATGATCACGAAAATCCGCTTGTCGATCTTGCTGAGCCGAGCGCCAAGTGCCAGGCCGGCACCAACCGACAACCCCTGCCCGAGCGAGCCGGTGGCCGCGTCGAAGAACGGAAATCCTTCGGCCGGGTTCGGGTGGCCGTCGAGAACACTGTCGAGTTCGCGAAGGCTCTTGAGGTCATCGAGCGTCAGTGCCCGTTTCGCGGCCGGAGACTTGCCGACCACCCCGCCCAGATCCGCATATGCGGCATAGACGATGGGTACCGAATGTCCTTCGCTCAAAACCAGCCGGTCGCTGGCCGGGTTCCACGGGTCGGCCGGGTCGTAACGCATCTGCTCGTACATCAGCGCGGCGACGATATGGGCCAGCGACAGAGCACTGGACGGGTGCCCCGAACCGGCGGCGGTGGTCATTCTCACAACGTGCTTGCCCAACTCAATGACGCGGGATTCCAACGGATTGCTCATCCTAAATTCCTGCCAGCTATAACATTACAATCGCTTGGCCCCGATGACCGACAGCGGATGCGACAGCTTAGCGGGTCAGGAGCACCCTTTCAAGTGGACGCCGGGCCGGCTGTCCTCGCAAACCGACAACACCTTCCGTTGCGGCTCTCCAGGAGCCCGAGTATCGTCGGTCTTCGGCAACCGACATGGGCACTATCCTTCCCTGGCGTGAAGCGAGGTTGACGACATGAACTGCAAGTGGCTCGTCGGCGCAATCGGCTTGTTGGGGACCGTGCTGGCACTGGCTGCCCATGCCGCCGAGAAGGTCCCGTTGCCGGAGTCGTCCTATGCGCTGCCGAACAACTTCTACGGGGCGCACTTGTTGGTCGGCGACGGCGCTGACGGCACGAAGGGCGATAAGCACCTTCGCTGGGCGCGGTTTCTGGTCGGGCGATGGGGCTATGCCAAGACCTTGCTGGCGGACATTGACAAGAACACCAAACAGCCGCCACAGGGCTGGATCGATTACGTCAACAAATGCTATCAGCTCGAGTTGATCCCCGTACTGCGACTTGGGGGCCACTACGGTGGCGGGGGCTGGCGAAAACCCGAGGCCGACTCCCCGGGCGATTACACCTCTATCGCACAGGCGGTCAAACGCGTGGTGGCCGGCCTGCCGCGGACGGATATGTGCCCGCTTTACATCGAGGTGTGGAACGAGCCGAACCTGGCGGTCGAATGGAGCGGCAAAGCCAACCCCCAGGAGTACGCGGACTTCTTCGTGGCGGTGGCCAAGGCAATTCGCTCCATCGGCGACCCGCGAATCAAGATCCTCAACGGCGGTTTGGCGACCAGCCCCGAGTGGGCCGAGGCCCTCTGCAAAGCCAACACCGAATTCATCAGTTCGTTCGACCTGTGGTCGTGCCATCCCTACCCGATGAACCGCCCACCGCACTTGAATCATCACAACAAGAATATCAAACCGGACTCCGAACTAAGCATCGACAGCTACCTGCTCGAGTTGGCCAAACTGCGGGAGTGCGGCCGCGACAACGTCAAGATCATGATCACGGAAACCGGGTGGGACCTGGGCAACGCCGTGTACACCAAGTCAGAAGGGCACCCGATCATCGACGAGTACAACCGCGCGGATTACGCGATGCGGGCCTTCCGCGACTACTACCCGAACTGGCCCGAACTCGTGGCGGTCTTTCCCTTCGAGTTCTCCAACGAGGGTTGGCAGCAGTTCGATTACGTGTATCCCGAAAGCGGCATCAATCCGGACGGCTCGCCCACCAAGCCGCATTACCAGTACACGGTGGTCGCGGCTCTGGCCAAGCCGACCGACACCACGGGGGCAATCAGCGGAACAGTGACGGTCGCCGGCCTGGACGTTCGGCTCGACGGTGCCGAAGTGAGCATCGGCGGAAAGCCCTTCACATCCGACCCGATGGGCAACTACTTCTTCGGCAGGCTTGAACCGGGCTCTTACAGCCTGAGCATCAGCAAGCCCGGCTTCAAGGCTCTCAAACAGAAGGTTCAGGTCGCCGCGGCGAAGAACAGCGTCGTGGACGTTGCCCTGGAAGCGACCCTCAAGACCACGCTCAGCGGGGTGGTACGCAGCGGTGATGATGACAAACCCGTGGCTGGGGCGGTGATCACGCTCCAGCCGGGCAAACACGAGGCCAGGACCGACTCTGACGGCCGGTACATTCTCGAGAATGTCATCCCCGCCCGCTACAAGCTGTCTGCCACGGCCCAGGGTCGCTATAAGTACGAGGCGGCCGATGTCCGCATCTCCAGCGAGCAGGAGAACCGGCATGACCTGCGGCTTGGTCAGCTCGCGAAGCTGCCGCCCGGTGAGAACATGCTGAACAACGCGAGCATGGAAGCCGGTGGCGGCGGCGGAGGCAAGGAATGGATCGCCCTGGGCTTTGAGACGCTGAAGGTCGACGGAGACGTGATGAGATCAAACCCCGGCGGGGTCGCCGACAAGACAGCCCACACCGGGCGGCTTTCGCAAAGCATGCGAGTGTCACCGAAGGAAACCGTCATCCGTCAGATCACGCACTACAACACTGCCAGGGTGGGCACGAAGTATTTCGCGGGCATCTGGATCAAGACCGACTGCCCGGATGACCAGGGGGCCGCCTGGATCACATTCGATGCCACCGACAACAGCGGCGGTGTTGTCGGGCGTCTCGGTCCGAGCCGCAAGGTCACCGGACGCAGCGAGTGGACATGGGTATCCCTGGAAGGCCCGGCCCCCAAAGGCAGCGAGCGGCTTTCGCTCAATTTGCACACCCAAGGCAAGTCGGGTGTCGCCTATTTTGATGACGCGTTCGTGGGAGTGGTGACGCCGGCGAGGTGAGACCGTGAGACTTTTTGTGACCGGTGCGGCGGGGCGACTGGGCTTGCGCGTGCTGGAGCGGTTTTCGCCTTCGCACGACATCGTCGCGTTTGACCGTGCCGACCCGCCGAGAAGCCTGCCCGCGAGCGTTCGCTACGTTCAGGCCGATCTTCGAGACGCAAGAGCCGTTCGCGAAGCCTGCGCCGGGTGCCAGGCTGTGGTTCACCTCGCCGCGATCCCCAGTCGGATGCCGACGATCCCGCAATCCGAGATCTTCGCCATCAACACGCAGGGGACGTACCACGTTCTCGAGGCGGCCGACCGCGCCGGAGCGGGCATGGTTGTTCTGGCCGGCAGCCTGTGCGCGATCGGGCTGCCGACGTCGCTGGAGAATCATGGTCTGTCGTACCTGCCGATCGACGAGGATCACCCTTGCCGACCGAATCATGCCTACGACCTGAGCAAGCGGCTCAACGAGCTGACCGCCGAGACCTTCTCGCGTTTGAGCGGTGTGCCCACGATCTGTCTGCGGTTCCCGGCTCTGATCGACGTTCGACACGATAAGTGGTTTGCCAGGGAGATTCACAGCTCGTCGCCGAGACTGGTGCTGGGTGATTACCTCGATTTCTCCGACGCGGTCGGCGCAATCGAGACGGCCCTGCGCCGCCGCGACCTCAAGCATGAACTTCTGTTCGTCAACGCCGAGACGATCGGGACCGCTACACCCACAGCCCAGTACGTGCAGAGATTCAACCCACGAGTCGAATGGCGCGGGCCGGCTCCGAATGCCACCACCCCTCTGATCAACTGCGCCCGGCTCAAGCGCGTGCTCAACTTCACCCCGGCCGTCACCTGGCAGCAGGACATGGCCGTGTCAGGGTAAGTGCGGAGGAAACCATGTTCACGTGCGTCGGTCGTGTTGAGTACCCCACCACTGCTTCGAGACCCGCGGGCGGCAACGCTCCACTGCTTGCTTTGATGATCTTGCCGACAACGCTGCTTGCGGGTCTGACGCCCTGTCTTGCCGACACCGCCAGTCAACCGGCCACCCCCAGCCAGGATGTCGCCAGGTTCGTCGTCCCTGTTCGCTGGGAACGATTTGCGTCACCGAACTTACGCAACAAGGATGTGCAGACCGCTGCGCGGATGCTGCTCAACAGTGTCCGCTATAACCTGGCCTGGGCCGGCGTGGCACTGAAGGAGGCCCCGGAGGGCGACTGTTACCTGATCACCGATATGAACGAACCCGGTATTCGCCCGCCGGCCAGCGCGGCGTGCGGGATCGCCACGGCCATCGCGGCCGGTATCTACGACGAGAAAACCTGCGGCATGCTGAAGGGCCAAGCCCTGTCACGGACGCTCAAGATCATCAGAGATGTCGCTGCCGTTCACAGAGTCAACGGTGACCCGGCTAAAGGCTGGGGCGACCATTGGCAATCGGCGCTCTGGGCGATGCTGGCCGGCCGTGCCGGCTGGATGCTCTGGGAGCACCTCGATCCGCCAACCCGGCACATGACCGCGGCGATGATCGAATACGAAGCCGACCGGTTCATTCGCCCGGGCTACACCGTGCCTTACTGGAACGGCAAAGGCGGCGACAGCAAAGCCGAGGAAAACGCCTGGAACGCGACGGTGCTGCAGTTGGCGATCGCGATGATGCCGCGGCACCCGCGCGTACCGCAGTGGAAGGAGATCGCCAGCGAGTTGATGATCTCGGCGTTCGCTCGGGAAGAGGACATGAAATCGAACACCACGATGCTCGACGGTCGGCCGGTGAAAGAGTGGCTCAAAGGCTACAACATCCGCGACGACGGTGCCCTGGTCAACCACAACATCATCCACTGCGACTACATGACCACGGTCACGCTGAACCTGCACGCGTTGTTGCTCTGTTCGCTGGCGGGCCAACCGGCGCCGCAGAGTGCCGACTTCAACGCCGCACTGGTTTACCGGTCGCTGATCGAGCAGAACTGGCCTTCGCCGCCGTACAGGCCACCTGGCGGGACTATGTACGTCCCCGGCAAGGCGGAGGTCTACTACCCCGAAGGCACAGACTGGAGCGACTATCGCTTCGACATCTTCTACTGGATCGACTCTTACGCGCACCTGTTCGGCTGGGACAAGGGTTTGAGCCACCAGGCGAGCGATTGGATGCGGCTGCGGGCCGGGCGGATTCTGGAGATGCAGGGGCGTCACCCCGACGGCCGCATGTTCGCTAAGGGCGAGTTCGAGACCTATGGCGGGGCCGAGCAGATGACCTGCTGGGTAATGGCCGACGCATTCCTCTTGCACTGGCTCCATGACGCCCAAACGCTGAGCCGACAGGCTGACTGGAATCAGCCTTGAGAGCGCGCCGCAAATCCACGGCCCGCCTATATCCTATCAGGCATCTTGCCGGTGGCTCCCACGGCTTGCGGGATTACCCTGGTATGAGCTACCATTGCGGCATGATGGTGGGGGGTTCTTGGTCCCGATGTGACGCCGGCGCGGGCAACGGGTTCCCAGGACGCGTGTGAAAAGGGTAGAACACGGTCGCAGCCCTGCGAAGTCTCATGGACGAAGCAGGGGCGGAGTCCTGCCGACCGAGCTTGGCAATACGGCAGGTCTCGGTCGCCGCGGCGACCTCGACGCTGCCCCACCGAATGCTCGCGGCTGTTTTCACACATGCCCCGAGGGTCGCGCACCAGCAGCAGGCGGCATTTCATGTAGCCGTGCACCGCCGCGGTTCGGGAGTCGGTGATGGAGTTCTTGTGCATCCTGCTCTCGGTGTTGTTGTTCGTCACTCTGATCGGACACGGCCTGTGGGTCGCCATCGCATGGCTTCTGCGAGGCGGCCATCCCAAGAGCGACCGGCGCAGCTTCGAGCCGACGCTGGATGACGACCGGGCGGCGACGGCACGCTACCTCACCCATCTGCAGGCCCGAGGTCTGATCGACGCCGAGACTCACGCACGGCTGGCGAAGCTCATGGCGGAAGACGTGCATTCCGTCCGAGCGTATTTGGACAAAAAACACACCCCCGCCAAGACAACCCAGCCCACGGCAGAACCGTGGCAGAGGCCGGCAGGCATACAACAGCAGCCTGCCGCGCCGGTCGCTTCATCGCCCGCTGAGAGCTTGCCGTGGGCGGGGGCGACGGAGAGCGCGCCTGTTCCTGCACTGGCAGGCAAGCCCCTCGACACAGGCTCGGGACAGAAGCCGCCAGTGGCTCCCGGCGGAACGATTGGTGCAGCAGCACCTCCGCCGGTGACTTCATTACCGACCGAGCCGCCGTCACCGGCTGAACCTCGCCGGCCGTTCGGCGAGGTTGTGGCCGCATTCATGGCTGAGAAGAACATCCGCTGGGGCGAACTGGTCGGCGGGCTTCTGATTCTCTGCTGCTCGACCGCCCTGGTGATCAGTCTGTGGGCCCAGATCGAGGCCATCCCCATCCTCAAGTTCGTGATCTTCACGACCGTGACCGCGGCCCTGTTCGGAGTGGGGCTGTTCGTGCAGCATCGGTGGAAGCTGCCGACGACCGGCCACGTTGTGCTGATTATTTCGTCGCTACTGGTACCGTTGAATCTTCTGGCTTTTGCCGTGTTTTCGCCGCGGGGGCCGACGATCAACGCCTGGACCTTGATCGTGGAGCTGCCGGCCGTGGCCTTGTTCGCCTGGCTGACCTTGCTGGCAGGCCGCGTCATTATGTCGGATGGGGCAAGACTGTTCGCGTCCGGAATCGTGGTGCTATCGGTATGCTCACTGGTCATCCGCTTTCTGTCGCCGTTGTCCGCCAGCGGACTTGTGGCCGTGGGGCTGCTGCCGGTCGGGTGTTACGTCATCGTGATGGGCATTTCTCTGCGACGGCAATCACGAGTCGCATGCATCGAGGACACGGACGCCAAGAGGCTGATCCTGCAACTGGGAGTTCAAACGTTTGCCTGCCTGGTGCCCTTGGGGCTGCTGCTCGGTGAATCGGGGCATCTGGCCGGGGCACTGCACGTACTCTCGCCCTTGATCTGCGCCTTGGCCGCACCCGCACTGCTGGCCGGCCTTCTGCTGGTCAGTCGACTGGCGCCCGCAGTGCCTGCTCAAACGCGTTTGACCGCTACAAGCATCGCCCTGGTCGCGGCCGCGGTCATGCTGATCGGCGTCGGGTTGGCTTGGCCGACGCCGTCACGGTTGCTGCCCGCGATGCTTCTGAACGCCCTGGCCGCGGCGGCCGTTTGTTCGTCAATTCGCCACCCCGCCATGCATGCAGCCGTCGCAACGTGGCTGACGCTCGCATGGATCCTGGGAATCCACCTGATTTGCGGCGCGGTTTCGTGGTCAGAGGTTGGGTCGAGAGCGATGCTTGCCGCATTGTTCTCCGCCCGGACGGGCCAGGCATTGGTCGGGCCTGTCGCGGCATGTGCCGTGGCCGCGGCCTTGCTGCACCGTCGTCAACGTCGGGAACTGGCGATCGGATACGACCTGAGTGCCCTGGTTTTCTCCCTTCTGAGCATCGGCGTGGTGACATGGTTCGGCTTCGGCGTGCCGGGAGATGCTCAGCACGTCATTTGGGTGTACCTGGTCTACGGCGCGGCCGCGATGGTGGGTGCCGGTCGACTCAAGAGCACGCGCGTCGCCTGGGTCGGCTGCATCCTGATTCAGATGGCGATCATTCAGGCGATGGTTTACGCTTGGCCGCTGCAACAGTTCCCCTGGCCGACCGCATTGCTGATCGGGGCCGGCGCTTGCACAGTGGCAGCCGTTGTTCTGAGACTCGCTCGGCTGACAAGTGACGCCGCGAACACGTATGTCGACTCTCTGGCCGGGTTCGCGACGGTCGGATCGTGGCTGGCCGTCGTGTGGATGCTGAACACGCTGCCGTCACATTCACTCGCCGCGTTCTCGGCAAGGATGGCGTGGACCTCGGTCATATGGGCTGTTGTGGCAATCGTGAAACTATGGCCCATTCTGCTCACGGGCGCCGAGATTGCCATAATCGTGTCGACATGCACCGCGCTGCAATGTCACCTTCGCAGTCTGGAATGGTACCGACTGCTCTCATCACCATTTCACGACCCGTGGGTCTGGCAAGCGCACCTGATGGTGATCGGCGGGTTCGGCTTGGTCCTGATCGTGGCCCGCCAGGCGATCACGCAATGGTTTGCCCCACTGACAAGCGGGGACACGCCGGAAGCACCGGCGCCAAGCGACGCAGGTTGGCGAAGTGTCGCAAGACAGTTGTTGGAGCCGTGGTTCCCCGCAACAGACCGTTGGCTGGTCGCTCTTCCATTTCTCGCACTTGTGTTTCTGGCCGGCTGGAGCGTCGCGCCCGCAGTGGTCGTCGAGCATGGTGCCGCAGCCTCGAAGGTGGCCTGGGGTCTGCACGCTCACGCGGCCGGGGCAGGGTCATGGATTCTGCTGGCGCTGGTCGCAGCAACGCTCCTGCTTCACATTTGGGAGGGATTGCGCAGATGGGCCTTGCTTGGGATCATTGCCGCGGCGGCATGTGGCCTCCTGCTGGTCGTCGCGAGGTTCGAGTCGCGGCACCAGGTCGTCGATGCCTGGCGCTGGCTGTCGGCATGCGCGTTCCTGGCCGTGTCTGTTGCATTCTGGATGCGTGGCTACTGGGTTGACAGACTGCTGCAAATGGCTCGCTGTCGCCCCGCACGGCAATCAGGGAACACCGACATCACCCGCGTTTGCCTTTTCTGCCTCTTCGCGTTGCCGGCCGTTCTACTCACCGCGTCGCACATGGCGGCCGCCGGTTCCATGAAGCTTCCGATCTCGCCTGACTTGACCGAGCTTCGACTGCACGTTGCCTTGCTCGGCCCGGTGGTGCTTGTGATCGTTTCGGTGATCGGCTACGGCCTCAGCGAGCGGCAAGTCGGTTATGCCGTTGCGGCTGCCGGGTTGGCGTGTGCCGCCGTGACCGTGACCGAGTTGCACATTCTCAGACAAACCAAGCAGCCGTTTTCTGCGGGTTTTCTGATCTGGCTGACGCAATTGAACCTCATTGTCTCTTCCGTCGTTCCCATTTTCTGGAAGGTGCTGCGAGATCTGTTCCGGACGAAGGATGATCGCTCTGATTATCCATCGGGGCCGCTGATCGCAGGTCGCGTGGCCGTCGGCATCCTTCTTGCCGTCGCGGCCACCGGAATGTGGATCAGCCCGCAGTTTCTGCCCTCGGTCACGGTCGCGGCCGGCACGTTGTGGGGCATTGCGGCGGCACTTCTCGTCGAATACGCGCTGCTGACCTCGTGCCGCCCATCGTCGGCCAACCAGAGGGGCCACCGCGAGAGCGTGTGGGTGCTCTACGGCGTAGCCCTTATTGCGTGTGCCCTGGCGCCGCTGGATACAGGCAACTGGCTTTGCTTCCACGTCGCGATGGTCGGTTTTGTGACCGCCGCCGCGATCAGGCTTTGGGCTGGTGACAGACAGGCCCGCGAACTGGTCGGAGCCGGCTGGCAGGAGACGTTCGATACCGCCTCCGCCGACGTGAGCGGCGCCGTTCGGCAGATCGACCATGACCTGAGTTGCACACGATGCGGCTATAACCTGCGAGGGCTTTCTCCGTCCAGCCGATGCCCCGAGTGCGGCCTGGAGATTCCGGGTTCGGTCGAGACCGCGGTCAGCAGGTTGACGCCGCAGTCGACCGCCGAGCGCGCCCAGGCCCGCGTTCAAGCCGTGACCGGCGTTCTGGCCTGCATCTTCCTGGCAACCCTGTTGGCGATGCGGGCGGCTACCGACGACCCCCAGCGTCCATGGTGGTCGACGGGAACCATGTGTGCATTGTCGGTGCTGTGCATAATCACTGCCGCATGGGCGCCCCGTCGTGCGCTGGCCTATCTCGGCGGCGTCGAGATCTGCCTTGCGGCGAGCGTCTGGTGGGTGCGGTTCTTCTGGCTCAGGCTCGCTACCTTCTCTGGGGCGAATCTGATCGACCTGGTGAATGTCAACGTCATTGCGCTGGCGGCGGCGGGAATCACTTGGTTGCTGGTCGAGCGCCGATTCGTGCTGCCTCGCGTCCCTTCCGGCCACACGGAGCGCTGGCCCTCGTTCCATCACGCGGTTGCGACGGTTTCCGTCGTCATCGTGTTCTTGCTGGCGTTGCGGGCGATCTGCCTGGCGGCCATCGGAGAGCCGGCCGGCAACTCGATTGCCGTGAGCTGGCTGGCGTGGACGGCGGCCGTCGCGATCGTGCTGGTCTGCGGCCTGGACTCCAAATCGGTACACTTGCCTGCGGGCATCTACCTTCTGGGGCTGACGGGCATGAGCCAGATCATGGCCCAGACGGGCATGACGCCGCGATACCTTGAGTGGGCGATGTCGGTGGGGCTGGCCGGTTACGCGGTGGTCACGACCCTGTCCTGGCGGCGATGGACGAGAACCGGGCCGCTTGCAGCCGCCCGGCAGACCACCGACGGCTGGTTGCCCTCAGCCAATAGCATCCTCGCGCTGATCGCCATGCTTCTGGCCCTGCACGTCAGTTGGGGCCATCCTGCCCTGGTCTGGCGCATGCTCATCGTCATATCGCCGCTGCTGTGCGCCGCATGGGCTGTGCTTACGGCCGTGGAGGCAAGGCGGCTGGTTATGCAGACCTGCGCTATGCAACTGCTGGCGGCGGCTGCCATCCTGTTTGCCTGGTCGTGGGTCTCGCCGGAGATGGCGGCCGGAGTACTCCACCGGGCGGTCGGTCTCATCGCGGCCGTCGCCCTGGCCACGCCGGTTCTCGCCGTGGTCAGAACGCGAATTGCAGCGGGCGATACATGGCCGACGGCCCTGACTCGTTCGATCATCACGGCAAACGCGTTGGCGGTCGCCGGACTGGCGTACTGTTGCGCCTCTGACGCATTGAGCATATTGGGCGATGACCTCCTGCCGCTGACTCGGCCGGCCGTCGTCGCCATGGTCTTGGCCCTGCCCCTGATGATCATCTATTGCATTCTCTTTGCCACGCGCGATCGGCTCGATCCGCTGCAGCTCGACGCCCGCCGCAAAGAGGCCTACGTCTATGCCGCCGAGGTGCTGGCCGGCCTATTAACGCTGCACGTCCGCGCTTCGATGCCCTGGCTGTTCACCGGCGTGATCGAGCAGTATTGGCCTCTCCTGGTGATCGCTCTGGCATTTGCGGCGGTGGCAGGCCAGGAAGCCTGCGAGCGATACGGGCAGCACGTGCTGGCCCGGCCGTTGGGACGAACGGGTGTTTTTCTGCCGGCGTTGTCGATGCTGGATCTGTTCATCGCCGCGTCGCGGGTCCACTTCTCGGTAGTGCTGTTCACGACGGGCGTTTTGTACATCGTCCTTGCCGCCACGCGGCGATCGATGGTGATGGCCGTGCTCGCGGCCTCGTCGTTCACCGGCAGCCTCTGGTATCTGCTCTATCGGACGCCGGGCATGGGCCTGACCGAGCATCCCCAGTTGTGGTTCATCCCGCCGGCGATAGCCGTGCTCATCGCCACGCACCTGAACCGCGACCGTCTCGACGAGATGCAGCGAAGGACCGTCCATTACGCGTGCCTGCTGACCATCTACCTTTCATCAACCGCGGACATCTTTCTGATCGGCGTGGCCCAGGCGCCCTGGCTGCCGCTGATTCTGGCCCTGCTGTCGGTGGTGGGCATCTTCGTCGGAGTCGCACTGCGGATCCGCTCGTTCCTGGTGCTCGGCACCGGGTTCCTGTGCCTGTCATTGCTGACCATGATCTATCACGCGGGCAGCAACTTGGGTTGGGTCTGGATATGGTGGGCAAGCGGCATCGCCCTGGGCATCGCGATCCTCTTCGTGTTCGCCTTGTTCGAGAAGAAACGCAACGAGATGGTCGCCCTGCTCGATCAGGTTCGCAAGTGGCATGACTGAGAGGATCCCCTGGCTGGTTTCTCTCCCGTCGCGTGGAGAAGTCGGAAGGGATCCTTTCGCTACCCATCCTCACTCCTGCCGAGCGCGGTTCCGCTATCACGATGGGAATGTGTGCTCCATTGCTCAGGTCAGTCGGGGATTTCCGGCAACTTGTGCAGCCGGATCGGGAGAAACTTCGCATACCGAGCGAAATCTTCGTCGGTCGTAAAGATGGGCACATCCGCACGAGCGGCAACAGCGCAGATCAGCAGGTCGATGGCGGTACCGGCAAAACCTTTGCCGCGACAAACATTGAAGAACGCTGCGGCCTGATCGTAGTCCTCCGGGAGGATTTCGATGCAGCCAAAGGCGGACAGCCGCGTGCGAACCGCGAGGAAGTCGGACTCTCGGCGGATCCCGGAAAGGATCTCTTGACGAATAGGACCGATCAACAAGATCCGACCCGCTTCGACCAGTGATGCCCACTCCTGAACCAGCAGCCGTTCGCGGCGATTGAGCTCCGACGTCCGGCGCCGCAGAGCCAGGGACCAGATCGTCGTGTCAACGAGCATGCTCATTGCCGCCGGCCCCGCCGCAGGGCCTTGTGATCGTAATCATCCCAGTATTCCACCCGCCCGGCCAGGGTGAGGATTTCTCGCTGCTTGCGGTGCTGCACGTACTCCTTGAGCGCCGCGGTCACCGCGTCTTTCTTGGTTTTGTGCTTGCCGGCCTTGCGGGCTTCCTCGATCAGCCTGTCGTCCAGTGCCAGGTTCGTAGGCATAGCTCACCTCACTTTGGCCCCTTAATCCTACACGATGTCATGTGTAGGAGCAAGCGCGTGTCACTTCTGAAGCGTGCCGAGATATCGCAACGGAAAAAGAATCGGGATCCCAAAGCCTTCTCGTCAGGGACGCTCTGCGCAACGCCGCTTCTACTTCTGCTGCGGCGGTTTCTTCCCGTCGGTTTGCCCGCCGTCCAGGAGACTGAGCAGATCGGCGGCCTTTCTGTTGGCGACGGTCAGGGATCGGCGGTGGCCAAGGTACAACAAGCACATCACAGCGAGCACGACGACGGTGCCGATCACAGCCACCAGAACCTGCCCCAAGCCGCAGGCCATGCCCATGATCATGCTGAACAGCAGGATCGTTGTATCCTTCGGGTCGCGGACGATGGTGCGGTAGCGGATCAGCCCGATGGTTCCTGCCAGGCCGAAGGCCCGCACAAGGTTGTCGCCGACCACCAGCCAGATCAGCGCCCCGCCCAGACACAAGAGCAGGTGCGTGTCCGGCAGCGTCGGGGCGAACCGCTGGCCGGTATAGGTTCGGCGATAAACATGCCCGATCAGAAACCCGATGGCGCACGCGGCAATCAGGCGATAAGCAATAACGTCCGCCCCAAGCCGCGCGTCCGAGGTTCCGCCAAAGGTGTCGCTGATGAGCCGTTCGAGGTCCGGATGGTCTTCGAGGAAGCCGGCGATGGTGTTCACGAGATGCACCTCTGCGATTGAAGCTCCAGGATTCGTTGCATGCTGCGAGCAAACTTGGAGAAACGCTTGACCCTCTTGAGCCCCAGGCTCCTGCGCATCTCGCGCAGATGCTCCGGCTCATCGCCGTGGTGCTTGCTTTCGATCACCAGACCCTCCAGGATGCCGCTGTAGCAGCCGCAGCCGCTGACAAAACGCAGGTTGCGGTCAAGGGTGATCCGAAAGCTCCGGGAGTCCGGGCCCTGGAAGGCCAGGCGCTCGTATTCGACCCGCACCGCCGGCCTGAGACGCTGTTCCAGGATCATTGCCCGAATCGCACTGTAGATTTGAGTAATGTCCCCCTCGTTGCAGGGGGCAACGCGATCGAGAACGTCTTCGCCGCGCATCAAAGCAGCCAATTCCGGCTTGCGGCAACAGAAGCGGCGTTTGAGGCTGAGGCGATGGTTCTTGATCTTGATTTCCACCCAACACAGGTTGCTGAACTCTCCGGCCACACCGTACTGGCGGATCCGGATCTTCTTTCGGAGGGGCAATCGGACGAGGTATTCCCGATAGGCCGCGAAATCGGCCGTATCGAGGTACGTGGTGCGGATGCTCGACCAGTCATGATCTCCGGCATAGCGGTGTATGGGCAACAGTTCCGACAAGCGCGCGACCGCGAGATCCAGCATGGCATCGGGCAATGCATATTTGCGCTCGACACGCTGGGAGGTGGTGGATATCGGTGCTTGCTCGATCTCGAACATCACTCACCCAAGCCGGGGTCAGGATCCCAGGGTCCCATATCCGGCGGCTGCCAGATGATGGAGCCTACCGGATTGGGCCTGCCTGCGTCATAATCGGCCTTGTTGTACGACCTCAAGGCCAGCGCCTTCTTCTTCATGTTTTCCACGTGCCAGTCGGCAAACAGGAGGTTGGTGGCGATGTTATGACGGTAGTTGACATCGTCATTGTGCAATCGCCAGCGGCCCTTGAACGACGGCGGCGGCGGTGAACCCGGCCCAAGATCGACAGGGCCTGTTCCCACATCGCCGTCAAACAGGACAACCGTGTCTGACGGCCGCTTGAGAGTCTCGACCCTTCGATAAGGCATGAAATAATCGTTCCGAGTGCCGTCCTTTTTATAGAGCGAATAGTCCGCCAGCTTGCTGTTCATCCGGTAGCTCTCTTCACGATTGGGCTCGAATCGCTGGACGGTCGGGCAGATCTTGACTTGCTCGGCAGAGACTCCCTTGCCCATGTAGCGATCCAGGCAGTCAAACCAGCAGATCCAGCCGCGGACCTGGGCCGGCCGGCCGGCCGACGCGGGCACATCGTCCCACACCTTGTCGCCGTTTTCGTCCTCGCCCATGCCTGGACGAGGGTCGGGCCGTTCCTCGAACGGCAGGACTCCGTTGGTGGAATTGACATACATCAGGATGGCCAGGCCCCACTGATGGAGATTGCTGCGACAGTTGACCGAACGGGCGTTTTCGCGACTGCGGGACAGCGAGGGCAGCAAAATAGACAGCAACAGCGCGATAACGCCAATGGTGACCATCACCTCGATAAGTGTAAATGCCGCTCTCTTATGGAACCTGCAGGAGGACATCACCGTTTCGAAGCCCCGTTATCTGACCCATCCCGGCTCCCTTGACTGCTCCGCGTCATTCTATTGTACCACACGCCGGTCCGAGTTGGAAACGCTTCCATTAACCGAATAGGAACCGAATCTCAACACCACGGACTCTTCCGCACTCTATGTCGTGGACGGCCAGACGGGACTGGAATGAGGGCTGCCCGAAACCAAGCCCTGCATGGGGGGTAGAGGACAAGTCCGCTCCGTCAAACGGTTTCCAGGTACTGCAGTGATGCCAGGAGGCCGGTCTGTTCACCCAGCTCGGTACCGTTGTACTCGGCGTCCTCCAGTTCAACCGAAACAACACCGCCAAAACCCGATTTTGCGAGGATCGCCAGAATGTGGCTCCAGCGGGCCACGCCGTGACCGGGAATCGTGTATCGCCACACGAACTCGCCACAGAAGAACGGTTTCTGGAAGATGGACTGCTGGTATAGGCCAATCTCGTAGAGGTTATCGGTAATGATCTCCGTATCCTTGGCGTGAAGATGTATGATCCGATCGGCGAACTCGGCGGCGAACCTGGCATGGTCGATGCCCATTCGAATGAGGTGCGAGGGATCGTAGTTGATGCCCAGACCGCGGCAGGGCACCTCACGGAACATCGCCCGGCAGGTCTCCGGATTGCAGCAGAGATTGGCGAACGGCGGACTGCCGGGCCAGCCTTCCAGTGCGATCGTCGCTCCCAGGCTCTCGGCCACAGGGGCCAGATCGCCGTAGCTGGCGACGGCCAGGTCGAAGTTGTCCTTGCCCGGCCGGGAGGGGTCCTCTGGGATGGCCACGGTGAAGAAAACCTGGACCCCCAGAGTAGCCATCTCCTTGAAATAGGCCGCGTTGCGGGCGATGGCCGACCGGCGTTTGCCGGCGTCGGGACTGAGCAGGGCCGACCAGTCGAGCATGTCCACGGATACCACCTGCAGGCCCGCATCCCGTACTTGACCGATATCTTCGGGTCTTGCCTGCGCAAGATCGATGGCCTCAAAACCCGCATCCTTGGCCCAGGTTGCCAAGGCAGGCAGGTCTTTCTGCCAATCGCTCCACCCGCGACGAAAACCGATCCGAAAACCGCCGGTACGTGTGCGCATGGACACCTCCCAAACAGCATGCGGCTCCTGGTGTCGCAGGATAGGAGGCTGGCCAGACCAAGTCAAAACCGCTCGGCCCGGAATCCCTTCCGAGCCGCCTCGCCTGGCCGAATCCGTTCGGCATTCGGTGATAATGAGGATGGGAATCCTCGACGCAGATGGCCCCAGAATGGATTCTGGGACCAGCAAGACCAGACCAAGTCAAAAGCTTCACGGCTGGATTTCCCTGCCGCTCTCCGTTATGAAAGTGCCGGAACGAGAAAACCGAAAGGAGATTTGCCTCCATGCCAGACACCATTCGCGTCGGGATGATCGGTTGCGACACATCGCACTGCGGAGCGTTCACCAAGCTGTTTCACGAGCAGGCCCCGGCCGAGGGCGTGCCCGCGGTCCGTGTGGTCGCGTGCTACCCCTCATTCAGCCCGGACGTCAAAAGCAGCGCCGATAGGGTTGAGGAGTACAAGAAGAACCTGGTCGAGAAGTGGCAAGTGAAAATGACCGCCTCCATCGAGGAGATGCTCAAGGAGGTGGACGTGGTGATGATCGAGAGCGTCGACGGCCGTCGGCATCTCAAGGAGCTTCGGCCTGTGGCCGAGGCCGGCAAGCCGGTCTACATCGACAAGCCCTTTGCCGCCAGCCTGGGCGACGCCAAGGAGATGTTCAAGATCATCAAGGATGCCAAGCTGCCGGCGTTCAGTTGTTCGTCGCTGCGATTCGACAGCCGGGTGGCCGGTTTTGCCGACCTGACCGACAAGCACGGCAAGGTGGTTGGCTGCGATGCGTTCGGACCTGCGCACCTGGAGCCTACGAATCCCGGGTTCTTCTGGTACGGCATCCACGGTGTCGAGATCCTCTACACCATTATGGGTCGCGGGTGCAGGGCGGTGCAGTGCATGAGCACCGCCGACGGCGACCTGGCCATCGGTGCGTGGAAGGACGGACGGCTGGGCTCGATGCGCGGCATCCGCAAGGGTAAGGCCGAATACGGGGCGATGGTGCTGTGCGAAAACAGCCTCCAGCCGCTCCACCCTGTCGGCGACTACTACCCCGGTCTGGTCAAAGAGCTGATCAAGTTCTTCAATACCAAGCAGCCGCCGTTCCCCATCGAAGACACGCTTGAAATCTGCGCCTTCATCGACGCGGCCCTGCGGTCGGACAAGAAGGAAGGCGACGAGGTGGCGTTGGATCTGTGAGAGCACGTGCGAAAACCTGCTGGGGCAAGTGGTAGGGCAGCGTCGAGGTCGCCCCGGCGACCGAGACTTGCCGCATAGCTGAGCTTGGGTTGGCAGGTCTCCGCCGCCTCCGGCGGCTCCGACCATGCCCTACCGTTTTCGTACACGCTGTGAGGCATAGAAGATGGCAAACCAGAACACCTCTCACAGACTCCTCCTCGGCCACAGCCCCGACCCGGATGATGCCTTCATGTTTTACGGGCTGGCGACCGGACGCGTGGATTCCGGACGATGGCGATTCGAGCATATTCTGCAGGATATCCAGACGCTCAATGAACGTGCGATGCGCGGCGAACTGCACATTACCGCGATCAGTATTCACGCCTACCCGCACGTGGCCGGCCAGTACGCCCTGACCAACTGCGGATCGAGTATGGGTGACGGCTACGGTCCGATGATCGTCGCTCGCCGGCCGATGGACGTGGCGGCGCTCAAGGGCAAGCGCATCGCCGTGCCCGGACGCATGACCACCGCCTTCCTGGCTCTCAACCTGCTGCTCGGCAAGGATTCCTTTCAGCACGAAGTGGTCATGTTCGATCAGATCCTCGCCCACGTGGCCGACGGCAAGGCCGACGCCGGGCTGATCATCCACGAGGGCCAACTCACCTACCGGAACAACAAGCTGCACTGTGTCGTGGATCTGGGCGTCTGGTGGAAAGAACTGACCGGCCTGCCGTTGCCGCTCGGGGGCAATGCGATCCGCCGCGATCTCGGCGAAGGGAACATGCGCGAAATCGCCGGGATCATCAAGAACAGCATTCAATACTCGCTCGATCACCGCGATGAGGCCGTTCAGCATGCGATGCAGTATGCCCGCGACATGAACCAGTCGCTGGCCGATCGGTTTGTGGGCATGTACGTCAATGAGTGGACGCTGGACTACGGCGACACGGGCCGCAAGGCCGTTCGCGAACTGCTCCGCCGCGGCCACGCCGCAGGACTGGTACCCGACGCCGGACGGATCGACTTCGTTTAGCCGCCTTCCATTCCCGAAAGCGCCGGCCGACAGAGTCGCATGGGAGATGCCACGTGCGGCTGACCCCGCGGCATTGGGTCAATACACGAATGGAGACGAATCCATGCTGTGCAAACACGATCGACAGGTGCGGTTGCAGGGCATGAGGCCGGCCTCCGGCAACGCGGCGAAGGTGAGCATCGGGATTGCCTTGCTCTCGAGCGTGTTGTTGACGGCTGACCAGTCGGCGTTCCCCGCTGACGATGGCTTGCTGGCGTGGTGGCGGTTTGATGACGGCAAAGGGAGAACGGCCGTCGATGCCGTGGGCCAGACACCCGATCAACTGATCGGCAACGTCAAGTTCGCCGAGGGCGTCTCGGGAACAGGGCTCAAATGCGATGGCTTCACGACCTGTCTGACGCGAAGGGCGAAAGACGCACCGAAGCCAGGCGACGCGTTCAGCGTTGAGGCCTGGATTGCCGTGCAGGCTTACCCTTGGGGATGGTGCCCGGTCGTGAGTCAGCGAACCGGTCACACGGCCGGGTATTTGTTCGGCGTGGATGCCCGCGGCCGCGTGGGTCTGCACATGGCCGTGGGCGGGCAATGGCGGGAATGCACGTCGGAGGCTATGGTCCCGCTGATGACATGGGTCCACGTGGCCGGCACGTTCGATGCAGGTTCGGGGCTCACCGTCTACATTGACGGGGCGAAGGCCGGCACTCTTGTTTCCTCAGGCTCGCCAACGTACGCCGACGACGTCGACCTGCTCATCGGGCGTAACCACACGAAAGAGCCTGCCATGTTCTCGGCCTTGTGGGGGGCCGCCGATCAGCCGGTCCACTTCGCCTTCGACGGCATCATCGACGAGGTGAAGATGCACGGCCGCTGCCTGACCGCCGACGAGGTGCGCAAGGCGTTTCAGGCAGTTCGCCCGAGCGCGCCGCTAGACCTGAAACCGCGCCGCATGCCTTCGGGGCCGAAAGATATCCATCGTTTCGGGGCGTTCTATCATCATCTGAAGTACTGCGAGGAATGGGACGCTATCTGGCGAGGCAACGGGCCCGACGTGGTCGTGGCCTTCAAGTTCGCACCCGTGCGGCTGGTCTTCTGGCGGGGTGTCTCCTACGCACCCTGTTGGGTGACCGAGAAGGACAACTGGTTCACAAACGAGTTCATGGAACGCGGGCCCGATCGCAAGACACGGGGCTGCTCGGAGTCGATGTCGGACAAGCGCGCCCACTACTCGCACGTCAAGATCCTTGAAAACAGCGACGCGCGGGCGGTCGTGTACTGGCGGAACGCTCCCGTTGGCATCAACTACGAATTCGCCTTCGTGGACGAGATCACGGGTTGGGGCGACTGGTCCGAGGAATATCATACGATCTACCCCGACGGCGTGGCGGTGCGCAAGGTCGTCATGTGGAGCAGCAACTTCAAGGAGTGGCACGAATGGTGCCAGTCGATTCAGCCGTTGCACGCCGGACAGCGACCCGAAGACGTGCTTGACGCCAAACGCATCATGTCGGTGGCGAACATGAACGGCGAAACCAAGACGTTCGGCCGGGAATCAGGCGAGAAAGGATACGGTTTCCCGACCATTCCGGGGGCCAACATCCAGATCGTCTATCTGGCGTCGAAGTACAATCCCTTTCTCGTGCTTGATGATCGTGAGGGCAAGAACGATCGTGGACGGCCAGGTCCTGAAATTGTCCGGGCAAGCGGCGACGGCTGGTCGGAGCACTCGGTATTCCCCTGGGGAAACCACTGGCCGGTCACGCAGATTCCGGTGCTGGCACGGTATCCACAGGCCGCCGACCGACCCTCGCACACATGGACCTCGACTCAGTACAGTGCTGCCTATGAAACCACCGACAACTCGATGACCAAGATCATGCTCTGTGGCCTGACCGACAATTCGGTCGAGGAACTCTTGCCGCTGGCCAAGTCATGGCTTCGGCCGCCCAAGCTGACGGTTAACTCGGCCGCGTTTGTCAACGAGGGCTACGATCCCGCCGAACGAGCTTACGTTCTGGCCTGCAAGGACCACGGCAAGCCCGCGAAGCTGGAGGCGGACATCGCGGCCAATGAGGAATCTCCTCTGGTGAACGCGGCCTTGGTTATCAGAGACTGGGGCAAGGCCGGTGCCACGGCCCGCCTGAATCAGGTCGCGGTCGAGGCCGGAGAAGACTTTGCCGTCGGCCACCGGGACAGAATGGAGGGCACCGACCTGATCGTGTGGATTCGGACGACCTCCACGACGCCTGTTCACATCGAGCTGACGCCGGCCGGCGAGTAACAAGCCGAGTTCGCCAACCGGAAGGCTTGCTGCCAGGTCACACCATAACAGGTCGGGTAGTACCGCTCCGGCGCTTGCGGCTTGGCGAGGGCATTTTCACGTTCGCGCAACCGGCAAAGTCCATCGAGGTCCTCGCAAGCCGCCGGTCAGCTACAGGGAATCGCCATGTGCTCTTCGATAAGGGCCTTCAAGAGTGATCGATGGCACCGCGATTCCAGGATGCAGGCAGATGAACAAAGCAGCGTGATCGTCTCACCATTGGCCGCTCGTTTGGCCAATTCCGTTATCGTGGAGATCTGCTCCTTCATCTCTCTTAGGTATCGAGCTCGATATTGTTGCCAGCCAATCGGCGGTCTGCCTTTGCCGTAGAAGGCTGCGTGCAACTCGGCACTCGGCGCGAGATTCGGCAGCCATGCCTCCCATGTTTCGTCCGCCTTTGGCAGCGCCCGCGGCCGGTATCGCGTGATCAGCACGCGATAGCCATCCTCCGGCTCCCGAGGGTCGTCCCATCGCTTGGTTCGTATTGCCATGTTCAGGCACCACACCTCATGCAAGACCGCGTCGGATCGTGCAGACACGAGACTCTCCTATTCTAGCCTCGACCGCAAGGGCTGGGCAACACTCGTCGCGATTGCGTTCTTGCCCAGTCCTCGATAAGTTAATCGTGGCGTTAATTCATCAGATGATCTGTTTTTCGTCCGGAGACTATGCCCTTTGGTCATTCGCCTTCTCATTACGGTCAAGACCTACCCGATTCCTTCGGCGAAGTATGATGAGCTGGTCTGTACTGCCGGCGTAACGGAAAACGGCGACTTCATCCGGCTCTATCCCATCAATTTCCGCGACTTGCCGTACACCCAGCAATACCGGAAGTACCAGTGGATCGAGGTCGATGCGGACAAACACACCGGTCGAGACGTCCGAAAGGAGAGCTACCGGCCCAGGCCCGATACTCTAAAGGTTATCGGGAAGCCGATACCAACTCGAAATGGCGACTGGTCAGAACGGGCGAAATATGTCCTGAAGAAAAAGGCCCAGTCGATGGAGGAACTCCAAGCGAGGCAGGAGGCGGACCAGACCTCGCTGGGCATCTTTCGTCCAAAGAAGGTCAACGACTTGATCATCGCGCCCGACGACCGCGAATGGAAACCTGCATTCCAAGCGGCAATGCGACAGGCTCGGATATGGGATGAACGCACGGTCAGCAAGGAGCCGCCTCGAAAAGTGCCGTTCAAGTTTCGTTACCGCTTCGAGTGCGACGACCCGAGGTGCAGGCGAAACCATGAGATGATGATAGAGGACTGGGAAGTCGGCGCCCTGTTTTGGAATCTTCGCGACAAAGGCGCGACCGAGGCGGAGGCAGCCCAAGGGGTTCGTAGCAAGTTCCTCGACGGGCTATGCGCCCCCGACAAGGATACCCACTTCTATGTGGGTACCGTTCTCAGCCATCCGAAGTCGTGGATCGTCATTGGAGTGTTCTATCCGAAACTGGAGAAGACACGTGTTCCCGATCTGCCCACGCTCTTTGACTAGGGCATGGAAGGGCCTTGGCGATCAACTCGTGACTTCTGCGTCACTGTCAGATTCACAAACCGCCGAGCAAGCCGAATGCACATCGCTCGCGCTCAATACTGCACAATCACGTTGACGACCTCGCCGGTCTTCGGCAGCCGGATTCGCTCGTGTTTTGGATCGACGTCCGTCCACTCCTTGCCGTTGATCTCGACCTTCCTGATTCGTTTAGCATCGGGCACGCGAACGTAGAGCCAGACTTCCTTCGGCGCGTTGCGGGTCGGAGGTCGGACCGTGGCCACCACCGTGTTCGGCTCGTCGCCGGCGTGCATCGTGAAGGCCAGCGGGCCGAAATACGAGTTGATCTCATCGACGCGGATGCCCTCTTTCGACGCCAGCCAGCGGCGAGGCGTGCCCGAGGCCAGCCACAGGTCATCGCCCGACTCCAGCACCAGCATGTCACGCAACCGATTCACGAACCGGGCCTCATCGGGGCTCTTGTAGAACGGCCCGCTGGCCCGGCCCCACATGCGGTATTCCTCGGTCAGGGTGTTAACGTCGGGGTAGAGGCAAGCGACGAAGTTGTTGTAGATGTTGCGAATGGCCGCCGGCACCTCGTTGCGCTTCAGGTACATCTGGATCGGGTTCTGCAGGTTCGATTGCCAGACCATCCCACCCTGGCTGAACCAGAGCCTCTCGTCGGTGATCCCGTGCACATTGAACCGCCGCTCGCCCGAGAGCGTGAGGTTGTCCTCCCAATCGTCCAAGATCCAATCGGCAACTACGTCGTTCGGCTCAAACATTCCCAGATCCAGCAGGATGATCGGCCCGTAGAGCACCTCACGCGTGCCTGAGAGCCTGAAACACGGCAGCACGTCCTCCGGCTTGCCGTAACGGCTGTAGAACTCGGCCTGAAGCGGGCCAAACTGCCGGAACCGCTGCCGGGCTCTCGTCGCGATGTACGGCGAATAGGTGCCGTCGCGCATCTTGACCACCGGTGAGATCTCGGCGGTGCGAATCACCGAGGATCGCAGGTCTTCGCAGTATCCCGCAGCCTGTCGGGCGATCTTTTCCGCGTCAGGATGGCCTATGTCGGCCATCGCCCTGGCCATCTCGGTCATGCCCGCCACGCAGTAAGCATTCACACTGAACCAGTAGCCCCAGTCCGCGTTGTCTTCGAGGTGCCCGGGCGGCAACAGACCGTACTCGATCGGCCGGCGCCCGTGGATATCCTCGTGCATGGTCGCCTTGCGCTGCCGCTCGATCCACTCGACCGCCTTGAACATGCTCGGCAGCGTCTTTTCAAGCCATGCCTTGTCACGGGTGTACTTGTAATGCCGGGCCAGCGACCACAACACGGTGCCGTGGTCAAGGTTGTACTCGTGGGCGGTGTAGTCGTATTCCTTGTTCACTTTCGCCCCGTGATAGACGCCGTCGTTGGACGGCGTGTACGCGCCGCGGAACATCCGGCTGCCCTGGAGGGCGACGAAAGTGTCGAGATACTGCCCCGCCCGTTTGGTGTCGCCGAGAGCATCGAGCAGCATCGCCTGGAAGCACGCCTCGTTGGCGTACACGCGATAGCAGTAGCTGGCGGCCGGAACCATATACAGCCCGCTCTTGGGGTCCTTCGTCGTGCTGATGTGAATGTGCGGCACAACAAAGCGCGACAAATAGTTGAATTTCGGTTCCGGTGTGCTGAAACGCGTGGTTCGCTGGATCATCGAACGCCAGTAGTCGGCCACGCGTCTGCGTTCGGCGTCATAGCTGAGCGCTTCCAGCTTGTCGGCATCAGCGCCGGCAACATCGGAAACGAACGGGATTGCCAAGTAGAACACCTGCGATCCACCGGCCGTGACCTCGAACCGGCAGGCCACTGCATTGACTGCTTCCGACGGAAGCTTCTCCACCCGCTCCAGTTTCGTCTCTGTCCCAGAGGGGCAAGAGATGATCGCCCGGAGAACTCGCTCGGTTTTCGTCGGGTCGTCCCCCAGTTTAGCGATGATTCGCTTTCCAGAGATCTCGAACGGGCTGTCAGGCCTGGTTTGGAACCAGAGCTGCGAAGCTCTCGGCTCGCGGCCGGAGTTGCGGGCGGTCAGTTTGATCATTAGCACGGCCGGGGTCTGTTCGTCGCGCGCCGGGTCGTTGGGGTCCAGCGGACCTTCGAGCAGCGTGGCGAACGACTCTTGTTCGTATTGCAGGCCTTTTCGCTCCCACCGGTTGATCATGATCGGCAGGTTCTCCTCGGCCACCGCCATGCTGCCCTTGTGGTCCTCGCGGAAATAGGGCGTGGCTCCCGTGCCAATCCAGAAGTGGATGCTGTCACCAGGCCACTTAAGCCGCTTGGCCTCGGCGCCGAACGCCTTCGTGCATGACCGGGAGATGAAGATGTTACCGTCATATCGGACGGCGAACTTCTGCCAGCTCGAATCGGCAGCCGCGACTAGGTAGACCATGTCGCCGTGCTGGCGAACCCAGGGATCCTGCGGCGGGATTTCCTTCGTTGCCCGCTCGTATGACTGTTCCGGCTCAAGCGGGATCAGATCGCGGATCTTTCCGCCTTTCTCGAAAACGGTGATGTCAAACGGCTTCGGATCATCCGCCTTGGTGACATACGCGTTCATGTCGGGAACGTAGATAGGTCCGTCGGCCAGGTCGCGGGTGCTGAACGAAAACGTACGCGGCATCAATTGGTCGCCCACCCGCATCATCGCCCGAACGGTTACGACAGTGATGTCGTTCGAACCGCGAAGCTGCGACTCCGTCTCCAAAAGCTTTACCACAAAACCCTTGGGCTTGTCGCCGACGCGAACGTCTTTCCACGAAGCCGGAGATTCGAAGCGGTCACGTTCCTCGAATTGCCACGGGCTCACGCTCTCCAGCCTGCCGTTGAACACCTCCACATTGCCCGACCAAACCGTCTCACCCTTCCGGTCGCACCCCAATTGGACGCGCACGGCCAGCGGTTTGAGCACGGAATCGGAATGAACGGCCAGGGACTGCAATCTCGACGAGCCCTTTGGTAAAACCAGACGAACCTTGAGCGTCCGCCGGTAGGTCACCCCCGGCAGGTTTTCTGCCCGCGGGTTTTCTTCGCCCAGAGCGTCAAACGTGAAAACACACCGCCTGCCCTCGATCCGCGTCTTGATGTCCGCCGGTAGCCACTTGCCTTGCCACGGGTCGTCGATCTCATCTTCGATATTGGGCATGCTCGGCGGAGGCGGCGGCCATGTGCGAAACCAGTATTCGACGACGACATCGTTCGGCGCGTCGCCGTCAAACTCCGCCATGATCTCCCGCACGTCGCGAGGGTCGTCCCACTGCACGCCGACCGCCTGTGCGCTCTCCGGGGCGTCCGTCAGGGATTTCACAGCGACCGGCTGATCAAGCTTCTCACCGGTCCAAATCATCCATTGGCCGAACTCGGCGAGGTCCATTGGCTCACCCTCGCCGGCGATAAGGGCCGCTGGTGACATGAGGCATAGAACCGCCGCGAAGGCAACCAGTAGAAGAATAGTCATGGTGTTCATGGTAGGACCTTTCTCAGAAGCTGCCGGCCGAGAACGCGATCGTCAACAAGGCTGTCGAACCTCAGCACCCAGGCTCGCTCAGGCAAACAACGAACGCACCAGTTGAACAGCTTCATCGGCCAGGTGTTCCAGACCACCGGGCTTGAAGCGGAAGCTATTATAGAAGAAGTGAGCAGTCTCGACTTCATAACCGCCTTCATCGTAGGCGGCCTTCGTCGGCAGGTACCCGCGCACGCCGTTTGCGTAGCCGACCGTGTACACGCTGCGTCCGGTGGCCTGGCGGACGAGGTCGGTGAACGTACTGAAAACCTCCGCGTTCACGCCAACCATCACTGCCGGGCCGAGTCTCACAGCGAAGATTTCCATGTCCGCGGTGGCGGCGCACTGCCCGCTTCGTACCTCCTCGATTCGCAGTCGACGCCACTTCTCAAGCGCGCGCGTATAGCGGTCACCCCACTCGCCGACACTGCCGGCATGGCCGATGTAGCGGTCGGCTATGCTGTCGATCTGATCAACAGTCAACACGTCCAATGCGATCGGCACCACGCGCGAGGCCAGCCTCAGGGTGCAATCGGTCAGCGGTGCAGCCCCGGGCAACAAACCCGACACGGCGTCGGCCACCTGTCCGCCCCATACCGACAGTTGTTCGGAAGTGATGTTCTCGTACGGCGGGTTGAGGTTGCCGCAGGCCCCGTTGGTGGCCAGCACGATCGGACGGCCGGGCAGCCGTTCGGACACGATCGCGGCCGTGCGGCCCGGCAGGTCGGCACTGATCATGCGGTTGCTCGGCCCCAGTGCCACGGCGTGCATCGCGTAGTTGGTGATTGCACCGATGAAACTCCCGTCATCGCGCCGCCAGCCGAACGCCGCCACGCGAGGATCGGTCCGGGCCGAAGCTTTTTTGCGCCGATCGACGGCCAGGTCGCATCGGCCCTCAACGAAGACCGGCACACAGGCGGCCGTGTTTTGAACCGCCGCTTGTGCTACTTCTTCGAGCCTGGCTCGCAGGAATCGCACGTATGCCGGGTCGTACCGCCCCGCTTCGGAAATCTCGACCGTTGCCGGCCCGGAATGCGTGTGGATCGCCGAGATCATCACCTGAGAAGCTTTCAGACCCAGCTTTCCACCCGCCCACTCGCGGAACTCGGTGACGAATTCCCGCAGTAGGCCGATCAGATCCACGTTGATCCAAAGCAGTCGCTCGGTGCCATCCGTCACGTACAGACACTTGGCGTACAGTCGGTCGAGCACGCCGATCGATGGCTGCGTGCGGGCCGCGAAACCGGACAGTTCGCACCCCGGCTCGGGCGTGATGTCGACTTGGGCGGCACCGACATTCATTCGGCTTGCTCCGGCCCGTACTTCTCGGCAAACGCGCGGTTCATCCAGGTGATATCATCGATGACCGTCTGCCGTTCGGCCTTGAGCCGGTCGGGGAAGGCTTTCTCCATCCGGCCGGCCAGCGAGTGCAGATAGTCGATGTACATGCGCGCGACATATCGGGAATGCGGGGCGGCGGCGATACGGGCATACTGCTCGCGAACCGCGTTGAAGCCCGTGCCCTTGCCGTAGTAGAGCATTCCCGGGTACGCCTCGACCAGATCCTTGACCAGGACCTGTTGCGCCGGGTCATCGGCGAAATGCAGGATGGCCTGACCGATCGAGCGCGCGGGATCATAGGCCCAGGGGTTGTAGGCGAAGTCGGCGCAGGTCAACAGGGGGATACGATTAAGCTCGTTCTGCTTGCACAACGGGTTGCTCATGTAGCCGTCGATGACCTCGCAAAGGTCCGGATCACGCCCGAAGACCGGCCCCAGGTGCATGGTCGGATTGTTGTCGTTCACCGGATAATTATCCCACAGAATCAGGCGGTGCTTAACGATGCTCTTGTAGGTCTCCGCACACTTGCGGGTAATGCGGTTGATCACCACCGCGTCACCGGTCCAGAACAAGTAGATATCCTTGTCCAGCTCGCGGGCGAACGTCTCCAGATAGGGGCGGTGCCTGGCGTCTGTGCCGTCGCCCCAGTACCAGGTCGGACACACAATCAACTGGGCATGCGGGTCGCCGGCGCGCAGCCGTTTCAGAAACTCGTTGGCCACCCGCGCCTGTCCGGAGGCATCAATGCCCTCGGAAATATCATCCAAGGCGATGTTGAACCACTTGACGCCCAGCCCCTGCATCCAACGATAGTGGTTCCACAAGAGGTCAATGTCCTCGGCCTTGCCGTAGTCGAGAATGCGCTCGGTCCCCAGATTGGGGTTCATGCTGAAACAGAAATCGATGCCGGCCTTCTGGCACTCGCGGACGATCCGCTCGTATGCTTCTTTCTTCGCTTCCGGCAGCGGCTCCCACCAACGGTTGCAGCGCTTGTCTCCCCACGGGTGATGCTCGATGTCACACATGCTGAGGTAGCAGTTCATCAGAAAGTTCATTTTGGCGCGGACCAACGTCGGGATTTCGGCCAAGTACTGCTGCGGTGTCCACATCCAGCCTTTGGTGCCGCGGATCGCGAAGCCCGGCTTGCGGCCATCGGGCAGCGGCTCGGGCAGCGGGCGCTTCGCGGCCGGCAAGTCGACGGTGAAATCCTTGGTGATCTCCGGACGACAGGCGTGCTTCTGCTCGGCCTTACCACCGCCGGCATCGCCCCTGCCAAGGAGCGGGACGGCGGTCTCCGATCGAGCACCGGCGGTCATGAATGACATGGAAAACAGAACCAAGAGCAAACGCAGATGGCGGGTCGGTCGCATCCTATTCTGACTCCGTACAAAGAGACTCCCTGGCTTGTGCTTGCCTCGATCACACGCGTTCACTTCAGATACAACTCGATCACCGGCACGGCGACATTCGGCTGGCGGACGGGCAGGTCGAAGGTGATTCCGTCAGCCGCGTCCTGTTGTTCGGCCATCCACGGACCCTTATTGGTGCTGAATCGCACCTCGCTGGCATCGTTGAGCAGTTGGGCATAAGCCACCTTGTCGGACATGCCGTCGAACTGAAGCTTGCCCATCGGCCAGACAAGCACGTGAACGTAGAGCCGCCTGGTTTTAGGGTTATAAGTCAGCAGGCAGTTGTCAGGCTTCTTGATATTGTCCGGAGCGGCCGTGCAGCCGTAGATGGACCGGCTGTGAAGCCACATCCAGTCGCCTATGGCGGCCAGGCATTCCATTGCCCGATCATCAAACGTTCCCCGGGCGGTGGGGCCGACGTTGAGCAGCAGGTTGCCGCCCTTGCTGACTGTCTCGATGAGCATGACGATGAGCTGGTGCGGACTCTTCCAGGTAGCCTCGTCGCGGTGATAGCCCCACGAGCCGCTGAAGGTCTGACAGGTCTCCCAGGGCACGCGCATTCCGTCCATGCTGACCCAACTGCGCGGCATGAACTGCTCGGGTGTTCGGAAGTCCCAGCCGTCAGGACGGTCGAGAAGATCCAGCCGGTCGTTGATCAGACAGTCGGGCTGCAACTCTCGGATAACCTTGAGCAGTCGCTCGGATTGCCAGTCGTTTCGGCCCTTGCCGTCAGGACCGGGGAAGGAAAAGTCGGCAAAGAGACAGTCGATCGGCCCGAACTGGGTGAGCAATTCCCGCAACTGGTTCTCGACGTAGTCCACGTATCGCTTCATGTCCCGATTCTTGTTCTTTTCGCGCTCCTCCTTGTTGTCACGCATCGGGTGGCAACTGTCGACCGTATAGTCGGGGTGATGCCAATCGAGCAGCGAGTAGTAAAAACCGACTCGCAGCCCCTCGGCCCGGAAGGCCTCGACCATCGGCTTGATCAAATCCTTGCCATAGGGCGTGTTGGTCACCTTGTAGTCGGTGAACTTGGAATCCCACAGGCAGAAGCCCTCGTGGTGCTTGGTCGTGATGACAAAGTAGCGCATGCCCGCGCCCTTGGCCGCCCGGGCCCATTCCTGCGGGTCATAGAGGTCGGGATCGAAGTGGTCGAAATACTTCTGGTACGCGTCGGTCGGGATTCGCTCGTAGTTTTTCACCCACTCGTGGCGGGCGGCCAGTGAGTAAGTGCCCCAATGGATAAACATGCCAAACCGGGCCTCAAGCCACCATTGTATCCGCTCGTCCTTGAGCTTGGGCGATTCCTTGGTCATTTCAGCCCCCTGTACAAACAGCGGGAAGAGCAAGCAGACCGTCAGACAACAACATTGATACGCTTTCATGAGTCGACCCTTTCGATAATCACGTGTATCTGATTGGGTCAGAGGCTATCCCAACAGATTCGGGCTGTCCAGTGGGTGAGGAGAGACCCGGCTGCGCCTCGTGCGACAAGGTATGCTCCCTGGCGCGCACGAAAGTGGACGTTCTCGGCAGGTCTCGACGGCGGTGGCGATTTCGACTTTCCTGCCGGCGGTGATCGTCGACACATGTGCAACCATTGAAGGGGTGCGCCCGCCTCGTGCGACGCTCAACTGACTCGTTGACTGTGCTTCGCCGGGCACCTACAGTGTTGCCGACAAACGGAGGAAACGAACCGTGCCCAGTGCTCTCAGCCAGATACGGCCGGACAATGCGCTATTGCTGGTGGTTGACCTGCAAGACCGCCTGCTGCCGGCGATTCATGACAGCACCGCCGTGGTCGAGGCCTGCCGCCGCATCATCGAGGCCGCCAAGGTGCTTGAGGTGCCGATGGTGGTGACGGAGCAGTATCCGGAGGGCATCGGCCGCACTTGCCAACCGCTCCTCGAATGCCTTGGCGATGCGCCGCTTTACACCAAGATACGCTTCAGTGCTTGTGTCGAGTCCGTGGTCGAGAAACTGGCCTCCCTCAGGCGCCCCAACGTGATTGTCATCGGCATCGAAGCCCATGTATGCGTCATGCAGACCACCCTGGACCTCTTGCGACTCGGCTACACCCCCTACCTCTGCGCCGACGCGGTCGGATCGCGGCGGCCCCATGACCGCGACATGGCCATCGAGCGAGTTCGCCAGGCGGGGGCCATTGTCACCACGACCGAAAGCGTCACGTTCGAACTCATGGGCCAAGCCGGCACCGAAGTCTTCAGACAGATCCTCAAGATCGTGAAGTAGTCGGGCAGTCCGATAACAGAGCGGCCGGCCGTTCTGCTGACCGGTTTTGGGCCCTCGTCTTTTGACTCGAAACCCGGCGAAGAATGGCCGATAACCATGGTGGAGGGCGGCGGTGGACTGCGCGAGGGTTGTCAGAAGAATGGGAGACTTCTGGGTGGATAATCGTCGACTGGAAAGCAGTCCCCTTGCGGAGGAACGGGAGGAGCCGCAGGCCGGTGTGATCGCATCAGAGGCTCCTGCTTCCCAAGAGCTGGACTCAAGCGGGACGCGGCGACGCTTCCTCAGTTGTTCGGTGCGCAAATTGGCCTATGTATCTCCGGTAGTGTTGCTGTTGCGGCCGCGTCCGGCGTGCGCGTCGCGGATCTACTCGTGAAGTGATTGGCGCGGCTAATGGATCCCATGACGATGTCGGCAGGTTCACGGAAGGACTCCCCGGGCGACCAACGGCGCTGGATGCCTATCCGGCGCGAGGGCCTTTGTTGTCGTACGTTCGATGACGAGGCCGTTCTCTACGATCCTGCACACCATGCGGTCCACTATCTTAATCGTACGGCCTGGTTCATCTGGAATTGCTGCAACGGCCATCGAGACGTTGAAGACATTACTCTGGAAGTTGCGGCGGGGTTCGAGCCGAACGCCCAACAGGACAATCCGTTGGCCGCGATTCGCGACGATGTTCGGGCCACCCTGTCGCGCCTGACCGAGAACGGATTGATCGAGTCGGCCCCATGACCCGGCTTGCGCCTCCCAACGTGACCGATGTATCGGATTCGCAGCGATCGCGCGTCGGCTTCTGCCTGTTCGGCCCCAAGCCCGAGGTCCGCCATTATCGAATCGGGCCGGTGCCCGTGTCTCTGGCCAGCATCCTGACGGGCGTTGCGACTGATTTTCACGAGTTGTATCGTGCTTACTCGATCGAAGAGCCGACCGGCAACGAGTTCGCCATCGAGGTGATTGTCAAGCGGTCCGCACGATCGCTTCGGCGTTACTATCACGTGGTTGCCAACGGCGAGAGGCTGTTCGCGATGCGCAGCGAGAACGAGGTTCTCCCGCATGTGGAATGGGCGATCAACACCATGGTCGCCACGCGATTGTCGGAATACCTGCAGATCCACGCCTCGGTGGTGGCGCGTGACGGCGTGGCGATCATTTGTCCGGGTCAGCCGGGACAAGGGAAGACGACGCTGGCGGCCGCCCTGCTCAGCCGGGGCTGGTCTTACTTGTCCGATGAGTTTGCCCTGCTTGATCCTGAGACGCGGCTGCTGGAACCCTATCCCAAGGCATTATGCATCAAGGCGGGATCTTTCGAGGTTCTTCGGCGCTTGCGCCTGCCGATTGATACCGACCGCGTTTACTACAAGGGCGAGAAGGGGCAGGTAACGCTGTTGAATCCTCTGAGGATCCGCCCCGACGTGGTCGCCGACCGTTGCCGGGTTGGAATGGTGGTTTTCCCCGAGATCAATCGCTCGACCACGCCGGTCATCGAACGCGTGTCTCGGGCCCAGACGGTTTTTGAACTGACTCGCTGCGCCTTCAACTTCGGCAGGTTCCGGGCGACGGGCTTCAACCTGCTGGCGGATGTGGTTGAGCGGGCCGGGTGCTACCGGCTTCGCTGCGGTCATCTCGCAACGACGTGCGACCTGGTTGAGGCTTTCTTTACTCGTGAAGTCGGGTCGGGGGTGTAGCTTGGCGCACGGCATTGCAGACCCTTCGACTGATCGGCTTAATCGGCTTGTGGCGGATTGCCTCACGGACCGAACCCTTATGGCGGTCGAGGGGCTCTGGCGCGACGGTCTGTGGAGCCAAGTCGTAGATCACGCATGCTCGTCGGGCGTGGGGGGCGCCGTTGCCCGGAACATGGCAGCGCGAGAGGTGGAAATCCCCCGGTCGGCGGCAATCCAGCTTGATTCCTACAGGCAGCACGTAGCGGCGGCAGCAGCCTACGGCCTGGAGAAGACCGAACCGATACTCGCATGCCTGCAGAAAGCCGGGATTGCCTTTCTGGTGCTCAAGGGGGCGGCGCTGAACGCCGCGCTCTACGACGGACTCGGCCTGCGACCGATGATGGATGTCGATCTGTTGATCCGCCCATCTGACGCGCAGCGAGCCGACGCCGCACTCACAAGCCTTGGCTGCCGTCCGGGGCCCGATCTGGTCAACGAAGACTTCTACCCACGTTTTTACTATGAGCGGGAGTACTTCCTGCCCTGCCGTCCGGAAGTCAAGATTGATTTGCATGTTCGCCCGTTCCGGCCGCTGCGCTATGCAGTGACGCTGCCGGATCATGCCATGTGGGATGAGCCGATGCCGGTGAGGTACGGGCGATTGACGGTGCAGATTCCCAACGTCGAGAACATGCTGATCCACCTGGCGGTGCATGCGGCCTGTCACGGCGCGGCAGAGTTAAAATGGCTTTATGACCTCAAGCTGTGGCTGGATCGGTACGGCGACCGCCTGGACATCAGGAGGCTGGTGGACAAGTGTCAGAGATGGAAGATCGGTTGGCCGGTACGCGTCGTCCTCGAGCACGTTGACAGCCTGTTCGGCGAAGGCTCGGTGTATCTGGAACGGACGCTCTCCGCGTTGAAGGGTTGCCGCGCCGGGTGGAGGGACAGGCTTGCCTTGGTTCAGAGTCCGCGCGACGCCGCACACCCGCTGGCCGCCGTCGCAGTGAACGTGCTCTGTACGCCGGGCGTCCGATTCAAGCTTGGCTACCTTCGGGCCGTGCTGCTCCCTGCCCGATCGCACCTGGCCCAACTCTACCACGGCCGCCATCCCGGCTGGCCGCTGGTGGCCCACGCCGTTCGGATCGGCCGTCGCCTGACACGGCGATTCTGCCGCACTCGCCCCGCATCCGTATAAGACGATACGGGCTGATCTCGCTTCCCCGACACATCTGTCGTATCCTATCGACTCTTGTGAGATTACGGTTCAATTGCAGTCAGACGAGGTGGAGCATGGAGTCCAGGATCACGTTTGTGGCCGCAGCAGCGGTATTCATGGCGTCGATGGCGGTTGCCGGCGAGATGGGGATTGCGAAGATGAAGGCGGTTGCGCCGACACAGGTCAAGCTGACTGATTCGTTCTGGGCGCCGCGGCTGGAGATCAACCGGACGGTCACGCTGCCGCACAATATCAAGATGTGTGAGGAAACCGGCCGGATCTCCAACTTCGACAAGGCCGCCGGCAAGATGCAAGGCAAATACGAAGGTGCCTATTTCAACGACTCAGACGTCTACAAGGTGCTTGAGGGGGCAGCCTACATACTGGCCGCTCATCCGGACAAGGAGATGGACGCCCGCGTTGTCGACATCATCGCCAGGATCGCGGCGGCCCAGCAGCCCGACGGCTATCTCAACGCCTACTACACGGTCATGGAGCCGGACAAGCGGTGGACCGATCTGCCGAAAATGCACGAGCTCTACTGTGCCGGACACCTGACCGAGGCGGCCGTGGCGTGGGCTGACGCGACCGGCAGGACCGACTTCCTGGACGTCGCCCGCAGATTCATACACCACATCGAGGGCATTTTTGGGTTTGACAAGCGGCACGGCGTGCCCGGCCATGAGG
The DNA here is from genome assembly GCA_035384605.1 of Phycisphaerae bacterium. NCBI lineage: Bacteria > Pseudomonadati > Planctomycetota > Phycisphaerae > Phycisphaerae bacterium. The sequence continues at coordinate 30,070 of DAOOIV010000015.1, read as the reverse complement.
AGATCGAGCTGGCCCTTGTCAAGCTGTACCGCAAGACCGGCGAAGAGCGGTACCTCAAGCTGGCGGAGTATTTTCTTGCCGCCCGCGGCACCAAACCCGAAAAGGGCGCTGAGTACCGCCAAGACCACATCCCGATCAAGCAACAGAAGGAGATCGTCGGCCACGCGGTACGGGCGATGTATCTCTACTCGGGTGTGACCGACGTTGCGGCGATTACCGGCGACAAGGAATACCTGCAGACTCTCGACACGATATGGCACGACGTCGTGACTCGGAAAATGTACATTACCGGCGGCGTCGGAGCCCGGCACGAAGGCGAGGCCTTCGGGGGAGCCTACGAACTGCCCAACGACTCGGCATACGCCGAGACCTGCGCCGGCATCGGCCTTGCATTCTGGGCCCACCGGATGCTGATGCTGCACGGAGAGAGCCGTTTTGCCGACGTGCTCGAGCGAGAGCTGTATAACGCATTTCCGTCCTCGGTCTCGCTGAAAGGTGACGCGTTTTTCTACGTCAACCCGCTTTCGAGCAAGGGCGAGCACCACCGCCAGCCATGGTACGGCTGCGCCTGCTGCCCGACGAATATCGTCCGGGTGATGCCACAGGTGCCGGGGTATGCTTACAGCCAGTCTGACGACGGCGTCTGGGTCAACTTATACATGGCGGGTGAGGGGACCGTCGCGCTCAAGTCTGGTGAGGTCAAGCTGGCTGTTGACACGAAGTATCCGTGGGAGGGCAAAGTGAAGATCAAGGTGACGCCCAGGGAGCCGGCCGAGTTCGCGATCAATCTCCGCGTACCCGACTGGTGCGAGCAGGTTACGGTCAGTCTGAACGGAACGGCGATCCCCAACCCGACCATGGACAAGGGATATGCGGTGATCCGGCGGCAGTGGAAAGCCGGCGACGCGATCGAGATGGACATGGCGATGCCGGTCCGGCGAATCCAGGCTCATCCGAACGTGGCCGCAAACCGCGGGCGGGTAGCCCTCCAACGCGGTCCGATGGTCTTCTGTCTGGAAGCGGTCGACAACGGCGGCAAGGTGTTTGATCTGGTTCTGCCGCGAGATGCCGAACTCAAGACAGAGTTCAGGCCCAACATGCTCGGCGGCATCATGACGATCAAGGCCCAGGGCCTCAGGTGCCCGGCTCGCGACTGGAAGGACAAGCTGTATCTGGCGGCACCAGCGCATGCCGAACCGGTCGAGCTGACCGCCGTGCCCTATTGCATCTGGGACAACCGCGAAGCGGGCGAAATGACCGTATGGATTCCGGAGATCACCGGGCTGTCCAACTGACCAGCCAGGGGACAAGGTCGCGGTTGTGACCGGAGTGGCAGCGCACACCCTCCCCGCCCTGCCGGTGCCTTGACCGTTACGCGCAGATGTCGGCGGGCCTGGCGTTGAGGAGGCGCACGACGTCTTCGGTGGCCATCTCCACGAGCACGCCGCGACGGCCGCCATTAACGATGATTCTGTCGAGGGCCAACAATGATTCCTCGATGACCACGGGCAACTGGCGCCGCATAGCGAACGGCGAGATTCCACCGACGCGGTAACCGGTGATTTTCTCGGCCTCGTCATGCTCGGCCAGTTCCGCCTCGGCCGCACCGATGGCTCCGGCCATCTTTCGAGTGTCGAATCGCTGATCGCCGGGCACGATGGCCACCCAGAAGGCCTTGCCCACAGCCTTGACGATCAGTGTCTTGCAGCACGATTCGAGCGGACGGCCGACGGCCTCGGCCGCACGGTCGGCTCCCACCTCGGTGAAGGTGTATTCGAGCACCTCGAATGGTACGCCCTGGGATCGGAGCCACTTGACCGCATTAGTATCGGACATGGTCTTCTACGTTGCGCGAGCCTTTCAAGAACCTGCCGTCGGTATCCGCAAAATACTTCAGGAGGCAAAGGCAATGCGGTCGATCGCCAAACCGTTCCTGCGGCAATGCTCAACCAGGAGCGAGACATAGCTCTGGCGGACGGTCCGGCACTCGCCGAAGCCCAGAGCCCGCTGGGCCTGCACGACGGCAGCCTCATCAGGTCCCTCGATCTCGATATAGCGGCCCAGGTAGGGAATCTCATCGAGTTCGATCGTGCAGTCGCCCAGTCGCCAGGTTTCCCGCCGTTTTTCGAAGCACAACACCTCGACGAACCCCAGGGCCTGGATGAGTTCCTTACAGGCCTCGCCGTCGTCCGTTGCGATCTCGATTTCCTCGCGGGTCTTGAGGGGCCCCTGGATACGAGGTCCCTTGTAGGTCAGCGTAGCAGGCGGGTCATTGCCGTCCTCGGCCCGGCAGATTCGAACCCGCAGGCCGCGTCCGCTCGACAACAGCGTACGATCCCGGTTGTCGAAGATATGATTGGTCTCCAACACCCGGCAGATTCGCATGGCTCGCAACGATGAGAGCCTTTCCAACACGGCTTCGTGCGAATCCACTTTGATCTTGGCTTCCACCTCGACAGGCATGGGTTTCTCAACGCATGTGCCGGCATCAACGTCAAGGGCCACCCCCACCGGCCAATCGACCACCTCGCTACGTCAGGGCAGCCCTCACTTGGTCGCGGTCTTGAGACACTCCAACGGATTTGGGAGCGGCTCCGTCCAGAACCAGTTTACCTCGATCGAAATGCCCGGCAAGATGCGACCGTCGAACCGTCCGTTGGTGAACGTGTTGGTCAGGTGGACTTCGCCTTCGAGCACGTTCACCTGAACCTGCTTGTGGTCCGCGTTGATGAACCAGATCTTCGGGATCCGGCCCTGATGACAGGCGGCGTGCTTCTCGCCCAAGTCGTACTCCCGCGTATCTGTAAATGCCATCTCGACGACCAGGTCCGTCGGCCCGACGACCCGCGTCCCGCGGATGCGATCCGTGTGCTCGGCCGCCAGATAGGACAAGTCCGGGCAAAACCGCCGCTCGCCAAGCTGCATGACCGCATTGGAGGCGTACATCCTACCGAGCCGGCGTCCGGCAACGACCGTGTTCAGCAGCGTGGCCAGGAATATGAGCCTTTCTTCGTGTTGAACCGATGCCGGTGAATGCACAATCTGTACTTCATCAAGGTACTCACATCGCAGGTCTTCGTGGGCCGGCTCTTCGTAGTCCTCGATTGTCGCCTCGTATTTGCGCAGCTGATAGGGCGGAGCAAGATGCTGGAGGTCTTCTCGCAGCTCACGGATGTGCTTGGCATCAAGTGTCAGCATGAGCCATCTCCGGCCCATTATAGCGATTCGGTGCTCCACAAGACAGTCACGAGTTCGCGGCCGAGGCCGACGGAGCCCATGACAGAAGCGGCGGCACTTCTCGCGGCTGACCCGGTTGTCGTGAACGCAAGCCAGACCGCTTCAGCGGTCTCTCCCGAAGGGCAAACAGGCCGGCCGTTTGACGACTGGTTCACGGTCGGCCAATTCCTCCTTCTCTGTGTTACCCCATCAAGCCCGTCTTAACGGGCATGTCCTTGTCAGGTAAGCCCGTTGAAACGGGCTGAGACCATAGAAAGGAAGAAGAACCGCGGGCAACCGCAAACCGGCCGTATCACGGCCGGCCTATCAGCCCGTCTGTGGCGGCAAACCCCCCTGAAGGGATTTTGATGCCAGCGGAAAGAGACTGCCGACGAGGGCGTTGGCACCACTGGATCAGGTCGACACCCACACCACTGGGTCAGTTCGACATCGGCACCAGTGGATCAGCTCGGCGGCAGGACCGCCTCGGGCACGGCGCTGGGCACCTTGCTGTCGGCGGCCGAGCGGATGCGCCGGCGGGCGGAGGTTGCGGGAGCATCAGACTCGGGCTGGCTGGCGCGAGGCACCGCGATCAGGCCTGTCCGCGACAGGGCTTTGATCCCATACGGTCGGCACAACTCGACAAATGCCTCGATCTTGTCCTCCGGGCCGGTCAACTGGATCACGATCGACCGCGGGCCGACATCCACGATGCTGCCGCGAAAGACCTCGGTAATCTGTCTCAACTCGACGCGTTTCTCGGGCGGACAGTGCACCTGCAACAAGAGCAGGTCTCGCTCCACGCAGGACTGTTCGCTCAGGTCGCGGACCTTTACCACCTCGACGATCTTGCCAAGCTGCTTGCGGACCTGCTCCATGGTCTGATCATCACCGGTGGAAACGATGACCATCCGCGAGAACTCGGGATCCTCGGTGCGGCCCACGACCAGCGAGTCGATATTGTAACCCCTGGCCGCGAACATGCCCGCAATGTGGGCCAACACACCGGGTTTGTTATGCACCAACACGCTCAGAATATGTTTTCTCATGATTGCCTCGTAGCCTCTCGCCGGGGAATTGGCCCGGCGTTCAATGTCCCATTTCATGCGCCTCGTTGCACCTGGGACGCCGGCTGAAGGGGAACTCCCCCCATCTCCGCGGCCCTGGCTTGGGGAACGATCATCTTGACCGGATGAACACGGTCGAAACGGACGTTCTCGGGCAGCACCAGGCCGCCGGACATCACCGCCTTGACCGCCTCCTCCACCGTCCAGTCGGTCTCCGACACTTCCTCCAGCGGCACAAGCTGCGTGTAGCCGGTGGAACACGTCGGTGTGCTGGCGATGAAGATTGCGGCGATCTTGCGGCCGGTGTCCGCATCGTCCACCACCGACGTGAGAAAGCCGATGCACTTCATGCCCGGCCGCGGGTACTCGACCAGGACGACCCGCTGGAAGTAACTCGACTGGCCCCCACCGACCGTCAGCACGATCTGCTTGGTCGAGCGGTAGATGGTTTTGACCAAGGGCACTTTGCCGAAAATGCCGTCCAACCACAGCAGGAACCGTGCCCCAAACACGTTCGCCGAGAACAAACCCAGGAGATACAGCAGGAACAGCGTCAGCAAAACGGTCACCGCCGGGACGACCCATTCCTGGTAGTCGTTGACCGTCTGCGGCAGCAGCGCCTTATTGTGTTCCAGCAGCGCCTTGGCCACCCGGCCGGCCAGCGGATCCATCGCGGAGCGCAGGTTGTCGAAAACGAATTTCACAACAACCCACGTTACCCAGATGGGGATCAACGTCAGGAGACCGGCCACGATGCGCGTCCGCAGGAGCGTACGGATCATCGGCCACGGTCGACGCGGATCCTGCGACCGGGGAAGTTCGTTCCGCTGATCGGTTCTGTCTTCTTTGCCGGACACCGCCGCTCTCCGGTGCTGTGTCAGGACATGCCGCCCATTTCCATCTCGTGCAGGCTCTTGCCGACGGCCACCATCGGATAGACATTCTCCTCGCGGGCGACGTGCGCGTCCACCACGACGGGGCCGGGCGTGTCAAGCATTTTCTTGATCGCCTTGGGCAGGTCTTGCGGATCCTTGACCTCGATGCCGGTGCATCCGAAAGCGTCGGCCACGCGCGCGAAGTTGGGGTTGACCATTTGTGTGCCGACGTACCGGCGTCCGAAGAACAGCTCCTGCCACTGACGAACCATGCCCTGGAACGCGTTGTTCAGGATAACCACCTTCACGGGGATCTTGCGCTCGGCAACGGTGGCCAGTTCGCTGCAGGTCATCAGGAAGCTGCCGTCGCCATCGATGTCGATAACAATCTTGTCAGAAAGACCGATGGCCGCGCCAATGGCCGCGGGGAAACCATAGCCCATGGTTCCCAGGCCCCCCGAACTGATCATCTGCCGCGGGAATCGCCAGCGGTAGAACTGGGCCGCCCACATCTGGTGCTGGCCCACGCCGGTGGCAATGACCGCCTCGCTGTTGGTCTGACGGCAGATTTCCTCGACAACCGCCTGCGGCTTGATGACGCCTGCTTGGGGCTGATAGCTGAAGGGGAAGCGTCGCTTCCACTCATTGATCTGGGCGAACCACTCGGCACGTTCGCGCCGCTCGATCAAAGGCAGCATTTCGCAAAGCACTTCCCTGGCATCGCCGACGACGGGGATATCCACATCGACACTCTTGCTGATGCTCGATGGGTCAATGTCGATATGGATGATCCTGGCATGGGGCGCGAAGGTATCCAGCTTGCCGGTCACGCGGTCATCGAATCTTGCACCCACGGCGATCAGCAGGTCGGACGCCTGGACGGCGTAGTTGGCGTACGCGCTTCCGTGCATGCCCAACATGTGCAGAGCCAGATCGCTATCGGCCACCTCGTCGAACGCGCCCAGCCCCAACAAGGTAGTCGTCACGGGGATGTTGCCGGCACGGGCGAGCTTGCGCAGTTCGGCCGAGGCATTTGACGAGATGACGCCGCCGCCGACGTAAAGGACCGGCCTCTCGGACGCGTTGATGGCTTGGGCGGCCAGCCGGATCTGCCGCTGGTTGCCCTTGCAGCGTGGCCGATAGCCGGGAAGAAGCGGCTCCCTGTTGTTGCCATCATCGGGGATGGAGACCTGCACATCTTTGGGCAGGTCGATGAGCACCGGTCCAGGACGCCCGGTTCGGGCGATGAAGTAGGCCTCGCGGATGATCCGCTCGAGGTTGTTAACGTCCTTCACCAGAACGTTGTGCTTGGTAACCGGACGGGTCACGCCCACGACGTCGGCCTCCTGGAAGGCGTCGTTTCCGATCGCGGCGGTAGCAACCTGGCCGGTGATGGCCACCAGCGGAATGCTGTCCATGTAGGCCGTCGCCAGAGCCGTCGTCAGGTTGGTAGCCCCGGGACCGCTGGTGACAATGACCGTTCCGACCTTGCCCGTGGCTCGGGCGTAACCATCGGCCATATGCCCGGCGCCCTGCTCGTGCCGACTGACGATAAACCGGATGGGCGTATCATGCAGGGTGTCGAACGTGGGCAAGATGGCCCCTCCGGAGTAACCGAAGGCGACTTCAACACCCAAGTCAACCAACGTGTCGTGGACAATCCTGGCACCCGTTTTTCGGGCCGGGGGTGAAGATGCTGGTCGGGACGACGTAACTGTAGGCGCAGAAATGGTTTGCGGTTGCGCGGCCATGGTTTTCTCCTTTCCAATAGGTTTCCATGGTTGCCACCGGGGCACCGCAAGCACCGATGGCCGAGCCTGACCGGCTTCAACCGGCCCTGCTACGGGGTTGCTCCCACGGCAACCCGCGACAGGCGGCTCGTAATGTCGAATTATCGTTCAAATACCGGGGTCCCTTGAACCCCAAACGGTCTGCGACGCAGGCCGTCTGGTGGTATTCTTACACACAACCGTCGGTATTGCAAGGGCTGCAGGGCCGTCGCGCAGCCCTGAGCCTCACGTCCTTTGCCGAATCTTAGGTCCCCACCTTGGCCCAGACCGTATTGCCGCTCGCTTGCCAAGCCGACGTTTTGCCGGTCTACTCAGCCTGCACCGTCGGCAATCGAAGACTGGACTGGAGGTGGCACTATGTGGCGATTCGCACCCGCAGTTGTGATTTGCGCGATCGTGGCGGGGAGCAGCCAAGGCGCGCCTCGCAACGTGGTGCTCATGATCGGTGACGACCACGGCATGCAGGTCGGTTGTTATGGCGACAAGGTCATCAAGACCCCCTCCATGGATCGGCTGGCATCACAGGGCACGCGGTTCGCCAATGCCTTCGCGGCGGTCTCCAGTTGCAGCCCGTCGCGAGCGGTCATCCTGAGCGGGATGTTCACGCACAGTAACGGCCAGTACGGCCTGGCGCATGCCACGCACAATTTCCATTCGTTTCACGACGTTCAATCGTTACCGAGGCAGCTCAAGGAGGCCGGTTATCGAACCGCGATCATCGGCAAGTACCACGTGCAGCCGGAGGAAACTTATCCGTTCACCGAGACGCTGCCCTGTCCGGGCGGGCCGCGAAACGTCGCCGCCATGGCCGAGCAGGCCCGCAGGTTTATGGGGGCCCAAGGCGACAGCCCTTTCTTCTTGCTCGTCGGCTACACCGATCCGCACCGCGATGCGAAAGGCTTTGCCAACAGGCCCAAATACGACGGCATCGAGACGATCACCTATAAGCCCGAAGACATGATTGTTCCGCCCTGGCTGAGCGACCACCCGGAGGTTCGCAAAGAGCTGGCAGAATACTACCAATCGATCAGCCGTCTCGATCAGGGCGTCGGGCTGATGCTCAAGGCGATTGCCGACACCGGTCACGAAAACGACACGCTGACGATCTATGTGAGCGACAACGGTCCGCCCTGGCCGGGGGCCAAGACCACCTTGTACGACCCCGGTATTCACTTACCTCTGATCATCCGAAGCCCGCAGCAGAAAAAAGCCGGGGTCGTTAACGAAGCGATGGTCAGCTTCGTGGATCTCACGCCGACCATCTTGGAATGGGCCGGCGTTGAGAAGCCTTCCAAGGTGTTCGGCCGCTCGCTGTTGCCGATTTTAGAGGAAACACGACCGGAAGGCTGGGACACCGTTTACGGGTCGCACATCTTCCACGAAGTCACCATGTACTATCCCGCGCGGATGATCCGTACCCGCCAGTACAAGTACATCCTCAACCTGGCACATCGTCTGGAGTTCCCTTTCGCCTCGGACCTGTGGGGGAGCGACACGTGGCAGGGGGTGCTGAAACGGGGCGACAACCAGTATGGTAAGCGAACGGTGGACGCTTACATCCATCGCCCTCGCGAAGAACTGTACGATCTCCAAGCGGATCCCCACGAGACGAAAAACCTGGCCGGCGATCCGGCACATGCCCAGACAGTGGCCGACCTGCGCGCACGGTTGCTGGAATGGCAGAAGAAGACCGAAGACCCGTGGCTGGTCAAATACCAACACGAATAAGGCTCTTGGGAGGTCCACGGGGGGCAGCTCTTCAGTGACTCGAAGAAGGCAAGAGGCTGACGGGAAGAGTTGTCGGTCGCCAGTTGTCAGTTCCCGGTCTCGCGCACGGCAACCACTTCAGAACCCCGAACGGGCGTTGCAGGTAACAGCGGCGTCACGGGGTCGAGAAACATCCAGCAGAACGTTCCCATGAAATAGGCACCGGCAAACGTGTAGAGTACGACGTCCCAATTATGGCCCGTCCGCACCAGCAGAAAACCCGTGGCGAGCGGGCCAAGGCTGCCGGCGAGATTGCCCATCATGTTCATGCCGCCGGAGAGCGTGCCGCAAGCCCTGCCGCCGACGTCCATACAGACCGCCCAGCTCGGCGGCACCGCAAGGTCCATAAAGAAGCTGGCCAGGCCCATGACGATCATTGCCGTAAGGGGGCTGTGGATACTCACGGACACGGCCGTGCACCCGGCGGCACCGAGGCAGCCTGCGCAGGCCATGAGGCGGCGAATCCTTCGGGCGTTTCCGCCTTTTCTCTCGAAGTGGCCGCCGATGAACCCGCTGCACAGGGAGCCCACGCCGCCAAACAACAGCGGTATCCCCGCCAAGACGGCACCAGTCCCGAGTTGAAGGCCACGAGCTTCCTTGAGGTAGGTCGGCAGCCAGGTGATGTAGAAGGTCCAGCCGTAGCTCAGGAAAGCGTATTGAGCACAGAGCAGCCAGACGGTTTTTGATCTGAGCAGTTTTCGCCAGGGCACGGCCTGATGAACCGGCGCGGTCTCAGAGGCAGTTGGGATCAGGGCCAGCTCGGCGGCATTGACGTGGGGGTTATCTCGCGGGTCGTCGCGATACCAGCGGTAGAAGAAGACGGCCCAGATGACACCCAGCAGTCCGAAAGCGCCGAAAGCCTGTCGCCAGGAAAGGAACTTGAGTACCAGTATCACCAGCAAAGGGGTAAAGGCTCCGCCCCAGCGGGCGCTGAGCCACATGAGTCCTTGAGCGCGGACCCGCTCGCCTCGCGGCAGCCAGGTGGCGAAAGCTTTGGTCACATTCGGGAAGCAGCCGGCCTCTCCGGCGCCGAACAGGGCTCGGGCCGTGACCAGGGAGGCCAGATTCCATGCCCAGCCGGTGGCCACGGTGAAGAAGGACCACCAGACTACGACCCGCATCAGGACTCTGCGGGCGCCCCACCGATCGCCCATCCAGCCGCCGGGTATCTCAAACAAGGCGTATGTCCAGAAGAACACCGCAAAAGCCAGGCCCATTTGAACTTCGCTGAGGCCAAGATCCTGCCGAATGAATGGTGCCGCCTGGGAAATGCAGACCCGATCGATGTAGGTCACGACCGCTAGCGTCACGGCAAAGACAATGACCCAGAAGCGGGTACGCGTCGGGGCGATGGGCGGTGCCTTCGAGAGCGGTTCCTGAGCGGTCTGAATCATGCCGATGCAATCTAAGGCGGACCGCCTTTTTGGGGGCCGCAACCCAACCGTCCTACGATGCAGAAACATGCGTGCAAACCGCACAGATGTCCAGCCGTAAGGTGCTAACCATCCGGGACCGGGACGGCAAAGCGCCCGAAGCAACCAAGATCACAGCAGCGATCCTGCCGAGCCGCTTCTGGTCACGCAGAGAACGCTCAGCCAATAACGTTCTCGCTGATCTCCAGAGCGGTGGGCACGTCAGGGTGGTCGAAGGTGTAGATAATGATATCCCCGCAACCAAAGTCGCCACCGTCTCGGAGAATATCCGTGCTGGCACTGGGACCAACGGTTCCGACAAGGCTCAGGTCGGCTTTCTTGATCAGAATGGCCTGAAGGTCCTCACAATCCTTGAAGAACGTGACCGCCTGACCGGGTGGGATAGTGTAGGTCAGCTCTGTTCCAAACTCCCTGAGCAACTCCTGAAGCACATACTGATTGTTGCTGATTCGAAGCTCGACGATGACCGGGTAATCGCCGTTGTTGACCAGTTGGACGGTCGTGGCTTTGCCCTGAAGCAGTTTCATCAGGTCGCAAGCCCCGACCAGCGGCAATACCAACCCGACCAAGGCAAGACAGGCAAGACGTTTCATCGCGGTCTCCTTTCCGCAGCGCAAATGGCCTTCCATGAGATCTGCCGGCACCCCGCAGCCTGGCCGGCTTGCGACAATTATACCTCCGAAACCGACATCATGACGAGGGAGTCAGGTCTGCTTGGATTGCCACACGGCGGCTTTCGGCACGAGTGTCACACGGGGTTCGGCCGCTGGATCCGATCGGATGGTCGATTCGGCATATGCCGAATTGCCGACGGTGGACCGGCCAGACCAGAACGTCCGCATCTTACCGATTCCGAATCCGAACCGTCCAGCGCAAGTACTTTAGTACCATGAGGATGCGGTTTTCCAGGAACCAACTGTTCCTTTGGGGCATCTCCTTCCAGAACGGGTGAGAACGTTGTACAATAGGGCATCAACCCCGTTCCAAGGACCGTGAAGGGACAGGGGTGGTTGCGCGTCCGATCAGCCGCGCGTCGGGTAAAGGATGACGCTCCCGCGCGAGAGGCGATCACTTGGTTCGGTCGGCACCGAGTCCTGCGAGGACTCGGCAACAACGGCCCGCAACACGTCGCAGTCGCAGGTCAAACGCGAGGAAGGGAACGAACCCATGCGCCCCAAGTCAGTTCTGACAACCGTCATTCTTTCATCATCAATGGTCACGGTCTTTGCCAAGGCTGATCTCACCTACAACTATGAGATCCTTTCCGCCGGAGTCGAGGCGGGGGGGTTTGTTCTTCCTGACGAGACCTTGACGTTCGTGGAGCAGGTTTACGACGACACGCCGGAGCCCTACAACCACCAGGCCGAGCTGATCACCAATACACTGACCGGCAGAGGGCTCAGCATCCTGGATGTGTCGATTGCTCCTGACAGCTACGACTTTCAGCACATTGACGCGGCGCTGCTTGACCTTCAGGCCGAGCTCACGGAGACGGGCTATTCGAAGGTTTTTGCTCAAGGCGACAGCTATTTCCAGTTCTGGGTCCAACCAAGGGACAGGAACTACGAGTATGTTGTCAGGGTGGAGCAGGAATATGATGATGGGCTGGTGCCGGCGTATCTTGCCGGAGGCGACCGTGCCTTTGACCTGTTTGCGGTCCTGGAAGGTGTCGGAAACACGACCCCGGGCGAAGCGGGCTTCTGGTATTTCGTCGGAACACTTGCCCCGGGGGTTGATTACCACTGGTACGGCGGCGTCCGGGCAGCAGCCGAGAGCAACGGCCTTCTATCAGGTCCCTTCAACGCCCGCTTACGGATGGATTTCACCCTGGTGCCTGAGACGGATGACTATCTTTGGATCGGACCGGACCGCGGACTGTTCGCCGAAAGCTCGTTCTGGGACCCGTCAGGCACCCCCTGGGAAAACGGTCGCGCGATCTTCAATTCGCCGAGCGGCGCCGATCAGACCGTCCTGTTCGACGACGATCACCGGACGGGCCGACTGGTGGTGACCGCGCCGGCGGGCCAGAACACTGACGATCAGATTGTGTTGGATCTGGATGGCTGGAACTACTGGATACTCAGGGAATGGAACGACGTATACCGGGCTTCTCTCACCGTCGGCAACACCGCAAATGCGACGGCCAACCTGGCCATTGTCGACGGCCACGTTGACGCGAAGGACGTCGAGATCGGTCTTAACGGAACCGGGCAGCTGACCATCGGTGAGGACGGCGTGTTCACCGTCGTTGCTCACGGCGTCAGCGTTGGGACTCAAGACTATGGCTCACTGCACATCGTTGACGGTGGCTGGATGCATCACGGTCACGGATTCGTCGGCCAGTTCGCCGGCTCGCACGGCACGATCACCGTCGACGGCACGAAGCCGTCTGACCCCAACGTGCGTTCCTATTGGCAGGCCGGCGGCTGGCTCGGCCTCGGCGATCAGGGGGAGGGTAGCTTGTATGTGGCCAACGGCGCGGACGCTGAAACGGGCAAGTGCGACATGGCCTGCAACCCGGGCTCGACGGGCATGGCCGACATTTCCGGCGACGGATCACAATGGGAGTTGCAGTCCCATTGGGAGGTCAGTCTGATCGTCGGCAAGTCCGGATCAGCTTCTGTGACCACGTGGGACGGCGGGTCGGTGGTCAATCGAGGCGAAATGCATCTCGCGGAAACGCCGGGCAGCACGGGGACGATCGTGCTCGTTGGACCGGGCAGAGACAATTCCGGCGCGACGATCCCGGCACTGGAATGCGAACAGCGTCTCACCGTGGGCTACGGTGGGGTTGGCGATTTCGAGCTATGGGCGGATGCGTGGGCTGTCGTCCACGGGCCGGTCATTGTGGGCACCGACCCGAATGCCGAAGAGAGCAGCTACAGCCAGGTTATCGTGGACGGGGCCGACTCTCTGCTGGAAGTCTCCGGCAAGGATGGTGCGGGCAGCTACATCGGGATGGAGATCGGCCGGCAGGGCGCCGGCAATCTGCTGAGCATCACCAACGGCGGCCAAGTCACCACCGGCTATACGACCACAATCGGCGGTGGCGGCGGCGACGCGACCCTGCTGGTTGACGGTTTGGACTCTCTTCTGCTGTCCCACTTTCAGTTCGAGGTTGGCCGTGACGGCCCGGGCGAGGTAACGGTGAGCAACGGCGGCAGGATCTATGTCGATGGCTCCAACACGGACCCGGAGTGGGACGACGGTTTCAAGGGCCTCACTCACATCGGCATGCGTTCGACCGGGATCCTGACGGTCACGGGCATGGATGGCGGGACGCCTTCCACGTTGGAGAGCATGGCCCAGATCTCACTCGGCTCGAACACGGGCGGCAATGGAACGCTCAACATCGAGGACGGCGGTCTCGTCGTCTCCTGGAAGCACGTTTCCCCCACTGAAAGTGCCGGTATCGTCGGCCGAGGCGCAGGGGGCACCGGCCTGGTAACGATCAAGGACGGCTCTACATGGCAGATGCCTGATGGCGGCTTGACCGTCGGCTGGATGGGCAAAGGCCGTATCGAGATGGCGGGCGGCTACATGTTCTCGACCTATGGGGTCATCGGCCGAACACCTGGCTCGCAGGGTGAGGTGGAACTGTCCAACCCGACCGGGTCAGATCCCTCTCATTGGGATATCGATGGCCCGCTGGCCATCGGCGGCGATCTGGCCGGGACGGTCGGCGGCACCGGCCGCCTGTTCATCGGGCGGGACTGCTGGGTATGGACGTCGGGCGGCACAACCATCTACACCTCCGGAACACTATCTCTAGCCGAGGGCGGAATCGACACTGATATCACACTTCACGGAACGATCGAAGGCGTCGGCTGGATTGCTCGCCCCGTGACCAACGTTTCCGGCGTGGTGCACCCGACCTATACGGGGACGGGTGCTCTTCGCGAGCTGACCTTCAGGCAAGGCTACGTCCAGCAGTCGGGAGGCACGTTCCTGGTCGACGTGGCCGGAGACGGCGACTCCAGCGTCATCGTCACTTGGGATTCCGCCTACTCAATCTCGCTGGCCGGGAAGCTGAAGGTCAAGATCCTCAACGGCTACATACCGGCGATCAATTCGAGGTTCCTCATTGCGCACGCGGAAGGCGGCATCATCAACGAGGCATTCGACACGCTGGACCTGCCCACCATCGACGGCCAGCCCGTGTTCGAGCTGTACGCGGAGGGCACCAGTCTGCTCTGGCTGCGGACCCTTCGCGATTACCATGCCCCGGTCGATTACGACGGCGACGGCGACGTTGACCAGGACGATCTGGACATCTTCGAGGCCTGTGCCACCGGACCGGGCATACCGTTCGCCGACGGGAATTGCGCGAAAGCCGATCTCGACCGGGATACCGACGTAGATCAGACTGACTTCAGCACCTTCCAGCGCTGCTACAGCGGCGAGAACGTGCCGGTCAACGCCGATTGCGCGAACTGACGCTGGTTAGACTGATGACGCGGGTCTTCGTTGCGCCCGGCAAGTGCGACCTTGCCCGACCGGTGTGGTGAGGTCACCGCTCGTCCGGGCGAATGTACTCTTGTCCGACGGGGTCGGCGCCGGCCTCGACGTACTGCTCGAACCAGTCCAACATGCGTTTGCGAAGCACCGTTCTCAGTTCCCGATGTTCAGGCAGATCCACCAGATTGGTCGTCTCCTGAGGGTCTCTGGACAGGTCGTACAACTCGAAAGGCCCGCCGTTGGCCCGGTGAATGTACTTGTGGGCGGCGGTGCGGATGTAGCGGAGCTGGCCGTACTCGCCTAGTACGGCGTCGGGCCAGTCCGGCTGCTTCTCGCCGCGAAGCATGGGGGCGAAGCTGCCGCCGGGCAGATTCCGGTCGGTCGGGGTCTTTACATCCAGGTAATCAAGAACCGTGGGCATGAAATCGTACGCACTGACCATCGCGTCCACGGTCGCGCCGGCCGGAAGACGCCCGGGATGGCTGAAGATCATCGGCACGCGCAGTGAGGTGTCATAGGCGTTTCGCGGATTGGTGCCGTTGCCCTTGCCCCAAAAACCGTGATGACCGGTACAAAAGCCCTGGTCACTGGTATAGACCACCAGCGTGTCACGAATCAGCCCCAACATCTCGAGTTCCGCCAGCAGGCGGCCGACGGCCCGATCGACCCCCGAGCAGGCGGCAAA
This sequence comes from Phycisphaerae bacterium, assembly GCA_035384605.1. Classification (NCBI taxonomy): domain Bacteria; kingdom Pseudomonadati; phylum Planctomycetota; class Phycisphaerae; species Phycisphaerae bacterium. The sequence continues at coordinate 14,779 of DAOOIV010000015.1, read as the reverse complement.
ATACTGCTCGAGCGGCTCGCGCTGGTTGTGGAGGCTCGTCAAACCCGAAGCAGCCCACGGGTGCGGCGCCAGCGTGGGGATTGACGCGAACGGGACATCGGCAAACAGGTCGACCAGTTCCTTGGGCTGGCCGGTGTACGGGCTGTGCGGGGCGTTGTATTGGATGTTCAGGAAGAACGGCCGGTCGCGGTTGGTTCTTAAGAACTCGACGGCCTTGTCGGTGATGCGATCCGTGATATAGCCCTCGGCTTTGACCAGCTCACCCTGCCAGATCATCTCGGCGTCGTTGTACTGGCTGCCGCCTTGTGGCATCGCGTACCAGAAGGTATAGCCGGCGCGGGCGTGGAGGCTGTCGCCGAGATGCCACTTGCCCGACAGGCCGCAGACATAGCCGGCCTCGGCGAGAACCTCGCTGATCTGTTTCTCGCGGGGCAGGCAGTACCGTGCTCGCGGCCCCATGTTTTCATGCTTGATCCAGTCATGGATGCCGTGCTGGGAAGGGATCCGTCCGGTGAAGAACGTCGCACGGCTGGGCGAACAGACCGGCGTCGTGGCAAAGGCACGCGTCATGCGGACCCCGCCGGCGGCCATCTTGTCCAGGACGGGCGTACGGGCCTCTGAATTGCCGTAGCAACCCACCGACCAGGCCCCCTGGTCGTCGGTCATGATCAGAACGAGATTGGTCCGGGTGCCCGGGGCGGCCGTCGCCTGCGACCCCGCGGCCAAAGCGGAAACAACCATCGTCACGAGGCGTTGTTTTCGACCCATCGTGTGCGCTCCCTGGGTTGTGAGCCTGTCTTCCGGAAAGCAAGCATCATCGTAGCGACGTCGCGACCGCAGCGGAAGCGATGGGTTGACCGCTTTGCGCCGGAGCATACAATCGCCCATGCCAATGTTTCCTGAGAATCGGGAGTTGCAATGAGAATTGCGTTCGTGGGCCCGCCACTGAGCGGCAAGTCAACCCTGTTTCGGGCGGTCACCGGGCAAGCGGCTCCAAGCCACCCGGGACTGGGCGAGCACCTGGCGGTGGTGAAGGTGCCCGACCCGCGGCTGCATTGGCTCTACAACCACTACAAGCCCAAGAGAATGGTCGAGGCGACGATCGACTGCCTCGATGTTCCCGGTTTCAGCCATGAGACCGCCCAACAACAAGCGGAGTTCCGAAAGAGCCTTCCGCACCTTCGGCAGGCCGACGCTCTGGTGGCCGTCGTGCGGGCTTTCGACAGCCCCATGGTTCCCCCCTACCGCGATCGGGTTGACGCTCGCGCTGATCTCGAAGAGCTGGTCGCAGAGCTGATCTTCTGCGATCTCGAAGCGGTCATGAACCGGATCGAAAAGATCGAGAAGGCTCTAACCAAGCCGACCAAGACCCACGAGCCGGAAAAACGCGAGCTGGCGCTCATGAAGCGATGTCAGGAAGCGCTGGAAAACGAAAAGCCCATCTCCTCGATCATCGAAACCGATGAGGAACGTAAGACGCTTTCCGGCTACCAGTTCCTGACCGAGCTGCCACTGATCGCGGTGATCAACGTCAACGAAGATCAGGCGGCCAAGCCGGCACCATTCGAATGGCCGCAGGCAAAGGCCACCATTGCGCTATGTGCGGAGACGGAAGCCGAGATCGCCGAGCTGCCGCCTGAGGACCGCAAGGCGTTCCTGGAGGACCTGGGCGTGAGTGAATCGGCCAAGGATCGTCTGATCAAGACGTGCTACGAGGCCGTGGGACTGATTTCCTTCCTGACCGTCGGCGACGACGAGGTGCGGGCTTGGTCGATCAAGAGAGGCAGTGACGCCGTCGAGGCGGCGGGCAAGATTCATACCGATATCGCCCGGGGCTTCATACGGGCCGAGACGGTCGCCTACAACGATCTCCATGCCGCCGGTGATATGAAGGCCGCCAAGGCCGCGGGCAAAGTTCGCCTCGAAGGCAAGACCTACATCGTTCAGGACGGGGACGTCATCAACTTCCGGTTCAACGTGTGACCGGCACGGGACCCAGCAGTTCAAGCACCTTGGCGGCGACGTCGGGCGATCGCATGAAGGTCTCGCCGATGAGCAACGCGCGAGCCCCCGCCTGCGTCAATCGCTGGACATCTGCCCTGGTCTTGATGCCGCTTTCAGACACGAAGACCACGTCTTTGCCCACCTGCTTCGCCAGCATCTCCGTAGTCGCCAAGTCCGTCTGCTGGCTCTTCAGATTGCGGTTGTTGATCCCCAGCAGACCGCGCTTCCTGTTTGGAAAACCGACGACCGACTGGAGTTGCTCCAACGTCTCGGGCTCATGGACCTCAATGAGGCTGGCCAAACCGAGCTCGTAAGCCAATTCGAGCAGGTCGGCGAGACGAGCCGGAGGAAGAATCTCGCCGATCAGCAAGACTGCGTCTGCCCCGGCCACGCGGGTCTCGTAGAGCTGGTACTCGTCGATGATGAAGTCTTTGCGCAGCACGGGAATCGGCACGGTCTCTTTGACCCGGGCGATGAATTCAAGAGAACCGCCGAAGTAGGTCCGATCCGTCAGGACGCTCAGCGCGTCAGCCCCGACGGAATGATAAACGCGCGCCAGATCGACGGGATCGAAGTCGTCCCTGATCAGGCCGGCCGAGGGCGACTCCCTCTTGATCTCGGCAATAAGATTGACGTCTCTTGCGGGGGACTTGGCCACGGCGCGTATGAAATCGCGCGTCGGCCGTGTATCTCGTAAGGCAACCTTCAATTCAGACAGGGGCCTCCGCCTTTTGGCCGTTGCCACCTCGCCCCGCTTGGTTTCCACAATCTGATCCAATATATTGCCCACGTTCGAGACTCCTGTGACGACGACGTTCACACATGCCGAGAAGGCTCGTTTCCTGAAGCGGCATTGTAAGCGATCCGACGGGTGGATACGAAGAGGCCCCCATGATGGCCGTGCTCGCCGTGCTCTCAGCGAACACCATGCAAACCATTGACCTCAGCCTGCTTGTCGCAGGCGGGGTTGTTATCGTGGCCTTGGCGGCCAAGTGGTGGCAAAGCGGACGCCGCGACCCGCTCTGCGGCTCACCGATCCGCCTTAACCGCCTGACCCCGGTCTGGTTGTGGTTCTGCGTGCTCGCCCAACTGCTGGCCTGGATGATTGCAGGCCAGGCGGCTTCCTGGATGGACGGCACATCGGCTGAGACGCTTGCCGGTTCCGCTTCTCGACCTGTCGCCCCCGTCTCTTCCGGCGAGAGTGATGTTCTTCCACCAGACAGTCAGCCGATACCCCGGGCTTTGACGTCGTCACCCGCCACCGCGGCCACCGAATCGAATCCGTCTCCCAAGCCCCGATCAACCGTGCTGGCGGCCAACCTGGCACAAGTGCTCATGATCGCCGCGTGCTTGGTGCTCGCAAGGATGACTTTCCCTCGCGGCTGGAGGCAATTCGGCTTTGGCCGCCGACCGTTGAGCAAGGACATGCCGTGGGCTCTGGCAGCCTGGCTGGCGGCCTTGCTGATCTGCACCATGCTCTACTGGGGCAGTATCGGGCTGTGGAGACTCCTGTGGCCAGACTCCGTTCCCCCCGAGCACACGGTGCTCACTGTCGTGAAGGACGCTGAAGCCGGGCTCGGCGTACGGATCATCGCGATCGTCGGCGCGGTCATTCTCGCTCCGGTGGGCGAAGAAATCTTCTTTCGCGGGCTCCTACAGAGCGGCGTCAAGAAGCTGGCTTTTGTTCGCCGGGGTTCCTGGCAACACCGCTGGATGGCCATCGGCGTGGCGGCCGGCCTCTTTGGTCTGATGCACACGGTCACGCCCCAGCACATCCCGGCCTTGATAGCACTCGGCATGATTCTGGGGTACGCATATGAGCGCAGCGGCTCACTGACGCTGCCGATCCTCGTGCATATGCTTTTCAATGCCAAGACGCTGCTATGGGTAGCGCTCGGGTAAAGGAACCGGAGCGATCCCGGCCGTCAGAGCGCCGGCACCAGGTGTTTGCGCGTTGTTTCACCGGCCTTTACCTGGTAGACGAGCATTCCATTGTGCCTCGGCAGAGTCTTGAACTCGACCTCCTCGATCTCGCTGCCGATGAGCCACACGGCCGCGAAGATCGCCTGCTTCTCCTTCTTGCGGACCATGATCATAGGGATGCTTGGCGAATCCGGCTGGTCGGTGGACGGGTAGCCGCAGAGGATCACACGTTCGATCCCCGGATCGAGCATCCGCAGCCGCAAACGCACCTCGCCATCCTGCCACTCCATTCTGATTGGCCCGGTCGGTTTGAAACTCTGGGGGTCGCGAAGCCATTTCCATGCCGCGCCCTTGGGCAACTCGAAAGGCTCGCGTGACGCCAGATCAGGATTACCGGACTCGGACATCCTGGCGTGGCCATCGAGGATGTGGGCCACCCAGTCGATCTGTCGCGGCTTGGCACCGCAGTCGACCTGGAACACGTCAAGCACGTACTCCGGGGTCATCGCTATGGTCCGCATCTGGCGGATGCCCTCGTAGAGGATGCCCCTGTCGTCGGCGGCGGTGACGCGCTTTTCTTCGGGCAGATCGCGGAACTCTATGAGGCGCAACATCTCGGAGCTGCAACGCTGGTCGCCGCCGTCGATCATGACCGTGTTCTGGCTCAGGGCGCCGCGGTTGAGCTCGCTCTGGATCTTGCTGCTGAACGCGTGGGGCACGGTCGCCCGCCCTTCGACGTCGGAGACCAGCATGCGTTTCTGGCCGAACAACGTGAGGCTGAGCTTGTCGGCGTTGGCATGAACGCCGCTGCGGTCGTACGTCAGGAACGCGCACCAGGCGTCGGTGTCCCAGTAGAGGTCGTCCTGCTTCGATCGGAGGAAGGCGTACCCGTGCTCGGGCAGCAGAATCGAGCCGATGGGCGGTGAGGGCACGTTCTGAGGCAGCGGTGGGGCGAAGAGCATCGTCACCGAGGGGTTCTCGCTGTGGCTGATGAGCCAAGCGTACTTGGAGTCGCCCCACAGCAGCCAGCAGGTTTCGTACAACTTGTTGTCGTACAGCCGCTGGTGGTGGCCGTAGGCATCGCCGACGGGCGGGATCATGCCGTCAGCTGACAGGACGTTAAACATGGCGTCGAACGACTGCTTGAGCATGCGGCCGTTGCCGGCAACCAGCCCGTGCAGGCCGGGACTGATGCCCAATCGCCGCTGACAATCGGCCACGATCAGCATCGGGGCGATGGCCGCGAACTGGTAGTTGAGGCTGCTTTCGCACCACAGCCCGTCGTCAGTCAACCCGTCTTCGAGCAGGGACACGAGCCCGCGCCGGCCATGGAGACAATAGTCGACCATCTCGGGGCGGTTGTAGAACATCCCGAGCAGCCCGAGCATCATCTTGTGCCACGCCAAGTGATTGTTGATGCCGCCGCCGACGTCATTCTCGATCCAGTAAACATCGTTCTTGGCGACGGCCTTGGCCATCCGAGTCAGGCAGGCATCGATCGCCTTTCGCTGACTCGGCGGAAGGGCGGGCAGCAGGGCGTCGTAGGCCTTGAGCATCGACAACCCCCAGCCGGCATAATTCATCCCCACGTCGAAATGCTCGGGGGCGAAGGAGTAAGGAGTAAGGTTCTTAAGCAGGGCGACGGCCTTGTCGGCATACTCCTGCTTGCCGGTCAACAGCCAGGCGACGGCGAGAGTCGCGGCCGGGTGAGCGTACGCTCCGGGCCTGATCGCCGTGTTCTCGAAGACCTCCGGATAGGTCTCCTCCCACTTCTTGCTCTTGGCCTTGTTCCACCAGCTTTCATCCAGCGGTTTGATCTCGATCTGCAGGTGCTTGTCCGCCTCGGCCTTGAGGTTGTCGAGGATGGCCCGAGCCTGCTCGTCGGTATCGAGGCGCGCCGTGGCCCGCTCGATCTCGTCCTGAGTGAAAAAGAGGCGAGGACCGGCGGCTTTGATGGCCGAGGCGTCCAACGTGCCGATGTCGAAGGGCAGCCCCTTCGATGCCTGCGTCTTGTCGGCCCCTTCGGCACGTTGAGAACATGCGAGCAACATGAAACACTGCATGACAGTCCATATCAGTACCAGGTTGCGGTTCACTATCGCGGTCCTCCTTGAATGACGATTCGAGTGCAAACGGTGGGCGATGATACCTTCGGAAAGATAGGTTTATCAACCGGGGCATTGCATACGGCAACGCTGCGGAGCGAAGAATAGCGAATGCAGAATCGAGGATGGGGCTTGTTTGGTCGCCTACGGCGTAATGCACCGGTGCCGGCGTTTTAGTGCAAGCCAGGAAACCCTGCGAGAAGGCCGCCTGCAGATAACCTGATCCGCGAGCACAGACCCTACATACCCCGTCCGATTGTTCCTGGTCGGATTTCATGCAACTGAGGGGTTAGCAGTCCGCCGTTCAGGATTGGGGTTCCCAGGGTTTGCCGCAGTGCGAGCACGACTGCGGCACCGCATAGTCTCGGGTGCGCGGGTCCATGAGCGGAATGAGCTTGCCGCATTGGCTGCATTTTCCCGAAGGATAGGCACTCGATCGTTTGCACGAGGGGCAGGGCTTGGGCCAAACCTCGTCCTTGACGTCACCGGTGATCTGGATGGTTGCGTCGGCTCCGCAACGCGTGCAGATCACGTTCACGGCCTGGGACTTGTCGCCGGCTTTCGAGTTGGTATCACGTCCGCAAGCCACAAGTAGCATTGCACCGATAAACAGGTAGAGAGCCACGAACAACGTCGATTGTGCGATCCGCGTCATGTTTCACACCTCTGTCTGGTTCAGGTGGTCGGGGTCGGCTCGGCTCACGGCCATCCGATGCGCGTGCCCCTGACCCATTCGACGTGCGTGTCGCCGAAGATTGCGTTTGTGCCTCCGCCGGTGCTGGTCCGGTGGCTTCCCATGTCGATCCGACGACTTCCCATCTCCATATGTTCACCGATGGCACAGTAGATGACCGTCACGCCGCCTAACCCGGCAGCCTTCTGAAGGCGGGCCTCGCCGTCCGTCCACCGCCGGTGAAGCAGGTTCTTGATGGCCGGGTCGCTTGGCGGCTTTCCGGTCTGGCGTACCTGATTCCAGGTCATGACGGAATACTGGGGCAGGCCGTCTGTAGGCCGGGACCAGCCTACGGGTTCAGAGTAGACCTGCTGATCTCGAACGATGTCCTCCCAGAGCCACGTCTGGTACGACTCCATGACACCGTTCCACTCCCACAACGTATGCGGCGGTGCGAATCCGACGTGCCTTAAGTCCCAAGGTTGCCGGCCCCGCTCAAACGGGCAGACGTAGTGGGCTGGGAGAAAGCGTGCCTCGTAGTCGTCGCGGGTGTCAGATGACCAAGACTCGTTTGGATCGAAGTGTTGGCCGGTGGTAGAAACGCGCTTCGACAGTCCGAAGAGGCCCTTTTCAACGCTGCGAAGGGCCACAGAGAGAAAGACTGCCCGTGCCGGAGCGTTGTACACGGGCCCGGAATGCCAGTTCAGCATGATCGGCACGTATCCCTGAGCCTCCGCCTGGTAGATGCTCATTGCGGTTGCGATCTGCTTGGCGCTTGCCTTGCAGTGCGTGAGCTTGGCCTGATTGCGTGCTCCCTGGAGCGACGGGAGAAGAATCGCGACCAGAAGTGCCAGGATCGCAACGACGACCAGGACTTCGATCAACGTGAAGGCTTGATGGGTCAGGCACCGGCGCATAATCGGTAGCTCCCCGCACGCGGCGGACTATCGGAACCACAATTGATGCAACGGGTGCTTCCCCGGGGGCAACGGCGAATTATACCGCGCGCCAGCTCTCTTGCCAAGGTATCTCCAAAGGTTCCCCGGGAGCGAGGGTACATCCCTGAAACGGTGGCACAGGTATCGGCGGCCGTCACGGTAGGCCGGTGTCCAGGTCGCCACCGCGACCGAGACCTGCCGAGAACGGACAGGATCACCGGCAGGTCCCATCCGCTGCGCGGATTTCGACCATGTCCTGCCTTCGGAAACGCCACCGAAGACGGGATACATTCCGAGAACGATCGTCGGTCGTCACAGGAGGCTCCAGAACAGGCCGGCAAACATCAGGAGGCCGACTGCAAAACAGAAACCGGCGATTGCCCAGCAGACGTGCTCAAGTACCGTCAGGCCGGGCCCACAGATCAGGCGGATTCCATGGTTCTTCAGAGCCCAGGGAGGGATGGCGCCTCGTGCCGTCGCGACAGTTCCCGAGAGGTAGGCAAACCCGAACCCAATGCCGAGAACGGCAACGAACCCACACAGGGGACCGCGAGCCGGTTCCAACCATCCCATTGACGGCAGTCTGCTGATCACAATGAACGCCGGCGCCGCCAGGAAGGCCAGCGTCCCTTTGAGAACGTAGTTGATGCCGTTTGTTTTGGCATTTGTGGGGCGAATCCAGTACGTCTCGGGCTTGTTCGGGTCAAAATCCTTCCCGCACTCCGGGCATCTCGGCTCGGGCAGGTGGTCGATGATGTACCCGCAATCGAGGCATCGCCTCGGTGCAGAACCTTCGTCGGCTTGCCTTTGCGATAAGCGTTCGGCTTGAATGGGGTCATGGCTCACGAGAAGGGCACCATGCGGCCGGGTCGCGTCAGGCACGAAGCGGGATCGGCGGGCGTTCGGCCGACTCGGGGCATTCAACGGGGAGCTCGACGATGAACCGCGAGCCTTGGCCGAGTTCGCTTTCCACGCGAATGGTACCGCCCAGCATTGTGCAAAGCTCCTTGCTGATCGCCAGCCCCAGCCCGCTTCCGCTGTGCTCGCGGGTCACCGACGAGTCCAACTGATGGAATTTCTCGAAGATCCTGCCCTGGTCTTCCGGTGCGATGCCCGGCCCGTTGTCGATCACTGCCAACCGCACCCACCGGCCACCGGCGAGCACGCGGACTTCAAGGCGTACCGATCCTCCTTCCGGCGTGTACTTGATGGCGTTGCTCAACAGGTTAAACAGGATCTGCCGCAGTTTGCCGGCGTCAGAGGTCATCATCGGCAGGTTCTCGTCAATGTCCGTCGTCATGACCAGGGACTTCTTCTCGATGTTCGGGCGCACGAAATCGCACAGCGCCTCGCAGACGTCGCGAAGCGAAAAGACGGTGCGATGCAGCTCGATTTTGCGGGCCTCGATCTTGGCCAAGTCCAGCAGGTCGTTGATCAGGTCCAGCAGTCCGCGGCCGCTGACGAGGATGTTGTCGGCAAACCGGGCGGCCCGTGCGACGTCGATCTGCCCACCGCTGAGCATGGAATCCCGCAACAGGTCCGCAAAGCCGATAATCGAGGTCAGCGGAGTACGAAGCTCGTGGCTGACGTTGGCGAGAAACTCGCTCTTGATGCGGTTTGACTCGAAGAGAGCCACGTTGGTTTCGGCCAGTTCGCCGAGCTTTGCGTCGAGGGAACGGTTGGCCGTTTCGAGTTCGGCTCGGGCCTGCTCCAGGCGAACGAGCATGTCGTTGAAGGCGTCGGAAAGCTTTTCGTACTCATCGCCGGTCTGGAGGCTGGCCCTGGCCTGAAGATCGCCGCCGGCGATCCGGCCCGCCAGTGCGGTTAGTTCGCGAACGGGAGCCAGAATCAGCCGTTGCGAGATCAGGTAGAAAACCAGGATCGCCAGGAACCCGGCCAGCAGCCCGGCCAGCACGAGGATGGCGCGAGTAAGGAATCGTAACTCATCCGTGATCGGCGCGGACAGACTGATGTCAATGATGCCGATGAGCGGGTGGCCGGTTGACGGCGAAGAGGGCGATCCCCTGACGGCCTGAATGTATCGGTAGACCGTCGGTCCGTCCGGTGAGCGCATCGGCCCACCCTCGCCGCTGGAGCCTTCGTTGAGCATTCGTTCGACGCAGTTCTTCTGGAATTCGTCCAGCGGCGGATACCACTGGTTACCGATGGCGAATGCGCGTCCCAAGTCGGCGGCCGCCCGGCGAATCGCTTTCAGGCAATGATCTCGCTTGTGCTCCGGCAGGGATTCCCATGCGAATCGAGCCACTTGCCAAGCGGCGGGGGGATCCCATCGCCGCTTCAGCTTCTCCACGACCGGACGCACCTGCGCAGACAGGTTGCCGATGAGCCGTGCGAATTCCTGCCGCTGCTGGGCGGCGACTTCTTCGCTGTCGGCCGGCAGCAGCTTGATCACCCGTGGACGGCACTCTTTCAGAAACGGAATGACTTTTTCGTTGACTTCCCACCACTGGTCAAGAGCCTTCTGCTGTTGGCGCCAGTCGGCGGCGGCCGGGTCGATGCGAGCGGCTGCCACGGCGGCCAGTTGCTGGGCGCGCTGGACGTGCATCTGATCCACGAAAGAACCCATGTAATAGCCGGGCACGAAGAGTGCAGCGGCAATGATCAAGAGCACGGCGAGGCCGAACAGCAACTGGCACTTGCGGGCCAGGGAGATCTGGAACAGCGAAAGCAGCCTCATGCCCGGCCATTGTACACACCGCCCGTGAGGCTCGCACTGCCCGGCGGAAGATGGCATCGGAGGCCGGCGGTGCGTAGACTGGTATCGCTTTCGACCGGCCAGTTGGGGACGAGCGGGCTCGGCCGGGTCGAGGCTGCGCCGGGCAGGGCGGCCGCAAGTACCGCCTGCCGAATCGGCGAGAGTCGTCAACCGACAAGGGCACCAGGAGCTCATGCGAAAGCGAAGGGTGGCGGCAGCCTGGGGGACATGGCTGATGGTCGCCGGGGTGGTCGCGGCCACAGTGGCCCATGCCCTGTACTACCAGAGCGACCTCTATCGCCGGGGGCTCGAAGCCGATCTGGTCGGCTTCTTCGGACTGCCTACTGAGGTCGGGAGCATCTCCCCGCACAGTTTCACAGCTCGGCAGCTTGACGATGTCCGCGTCTGGCTGCCCGAGAAGCGGGACCTCGTTTTTCGGTGCCCACGGGTGATCTGGGACAAATCGGGCGCTCCCGGCGGGCACGAGGCATCGCTCGACATCCATGAGCCGGTGTGGCTGCTCGGCTCAGAGGCCTGGCGATCGCATGACTATACCCGCCTCCTGCAGGCCGGTCTGAAGCACAACTTCCAGGCGGTGAAACTCGGGATCGTCCGACTGCACGGGGCCCGTCTCGAATGGCAGTGGCCGGGCTGCAATCTGCACGCGGATGGAGTCGACGGCAAGCTGGTTTTCGATGTTCAGGGAAGCGGGCACGCGGATCTTGTCTGTCACCAGTTCAACGGCCATGTCACTTCCGCTCCCATCCACATCTCGGCCCGGATCGATCCCGAGGCTGACGACCTTCTGCCTGAGGTTGTGCTGGTGGTTCCGGAACTGCCTCTGACGTCACTGGGGCTCGACCAGATACTCCAATCCCCAGTAACCCAGGGGTCTTTCTGCGGGACGATCACGCTGATGCAGTCGCGAGGGGGCGACCGGATCGTCTTGTCGGGTCGAGCGGAAAAGGTTCGTCTGGATGAGTGGACGAAACGAATCCCCGGCGGTGCCGTCTCGGGCCTGCTCGATCTGACGATCGAAAAACTGGTCGTGCAGGACCGCCAGTTGCGAGAATTGCGGTTCAGAGGAGAAGCCGCGGAGATCGCGGTGGACCCGCTACTGGCCAGGTTCGGATGGCCGCAGCTTGGGGGTATCGCGAGGCTTCGCGTGCTGGATGGACAGGTCGCTGAGGGCATCGTACGCAACCTGCACGTGCTGGGAAGCTGGGACGGCGGCTCGCTTGACGGTTTGTGTCAGAGGCTTTTCGGAAAGACGGGGCTGGAGGGGCGACTGCGAGCCCGCATCAATTCACTGGTGATCGAAAACGAACGCATTGCCGGCGGCGACATCGAGCTGTCCGGCGAGCCTCCCGCCGGCCAGACCGGGACGATCAAGAAGGCTTTGTTGACGGAGGCATTCGAGAAGGTGTTCGGTTTGTGGCTGCCGAGCCAGCTTTTGCCTGATCGTGTTCAATACACCCAGATGGGAGTCAGAATCCTGATCGATCATGAGGAAGTGCGCGTCCTGAGCGGGCTGGGGCCGGCCGGTCCTGCCCTGATCACCGCGAGGATTCTGGGCCAGGATCTGCCCTTGGGCGGTCAGTTGGACCTCCATCTGAGCATTGATCAGCTTCTCGATCAGGTCAAAGGGCAGCTTAATCTTCTGCCCCCCGACCTCCGCAGACGGCTCTTGACGGCGACGAGACCGACTTGAACTATCGCAGATGGGTCGTAGAATCTTGCGGTCCCGGGCAAGAGCCGGTTTGAGCGGGGTGTCCGGCTGTTGGCTGGTCGGGGACTGCGGACCCGCCGGCTTCCCCTTCAAACACGGGTAAAACTCTGGGCTTCCGGCTAAGTCCGTCGGCCTTCTTGCGGGTCGCAACCCAAGCGCACGGCGATCCAGAGACATGCGCGCAAGCTGCACGGATGTCGGGCCGGAAGGTTCTAACGAGTGGAGAGCGACTGATGGCAAAACAGCAAGTGGGTCTGATCGGCTTGGCGGTAATGGGCGAGAACCTGGCTCTCAATATCGAGAGCCGCGGCTACTCGATGGCCGTGTTCAATCGAACGTACAAGAAGACCGAGGACTTCATGAACGGCCGGGCCAAGGGCAAGAAGTTCATCGGGGCCAAGACCCTGGAGGAGTTCGTGGACGCCCTCGAGAAGCCTCGGAAGATCATCCTGATGGTCAAGGCCGGCCAGGCGGTCGACGACTTCATCAACATGCTGGTTCCGCTGTGTGACAAGGGGGACCTTTTCATTGACGGCGGCAACAGCCATTTCCCGGACACGATCCGCCGCAACAAGGACCTGTCGGCCAAAGGCTTCCTCTTCATCGGGACCGGCGTTTCGGGCGGCGAAGAGGGTGCCCTCAAAGGCCCGAGCATCATGCCCGGCGGCCAGAAAGAAGCCTACGACATGATCGCCCCCGTTCTGACGGCCATCGCCGCGAAGGTCAACGGCGAGCCGTGCTGCACGTACATCGGTCCCGACGGAGCCGGCCACTACGTGAAGATGGTTCACAACGGCATCGAGTACGGCGACATGCAGTTGATCTGCGAAGCATACGACATCATGCGCAAGGCCCTGGGCCTTGAGGCGAAGGCCTTGCACGAGGTGTTCAAGAAATGGAACGCCGGCGATCTCAACAGCTACCTGATTGAAATCACCACCGACATCTTCAAGCGAATCGATGACGAAACCGGCAAGCCGCTGGTGGATATGGTGCTCGACACCGCCGGGCAGAAAGGGACCGGCAAGTGGACCAGCGCCTCGGCTTTGGATCTGGGCATCGCCGCCCCGACGATCGCCGAGGCCGTGTTCGCTCGTTGCATCTCGGCGATCAAGAAGGAGCGCGTCGAGGCAAGCAAGCAGCTCAGCGGACCGTCCCCTGGCTACAAGGGTGACAAGGAGGCGTTCATCCAGGCGATCCACGACGCCCTGTACGCGTCGAAGATCTGCTCGTACGCTCAGGGTTTCCAGCTCATGCGGGCGGCCAGCGAAGAGTACAAATGGTCTCTCAAGTACGGCGAGATTGCGATGATCTGGCGGGGCGGCTGCATCATCAGGGCCCATTTCCTCAATCGCATCAAGGAAGCCTACGACCGCAACCCGAATCTGGCCAATTTGCTGCTCGATCCGTATTTCAAGGGTATCATCGACAAGAGCCAGGCGAACTGGCGCAAGGTGGTCTCGACCGCGGCGGATCTGGGCATTCCGGTGCCGGCCTTTTCATCGGCGCTGGCCTATTACGACAGCTATCGGAGCGAGAAGCTGCCCGCCAACCTGCTTCAGGCCCAGCGAGACTATTTCGGGGCCCACACCTACGAGCGCATTGACAAGCCAGGCGTGTTCCACAGCGACTGGACGTAGGCACGCGCCGTTGCTCCATAGGTGCGTCGGTCGCCGAGCCGTCCAGCGGCCGGCTGTTGCGAACCTGCGTCAGGTCGCGAACGAACAAAATGCCGCATCGGGTGGTTACGGAGAGGGGGAGTCTGCTTGTTCCTCCGGCGGCGCGGCGGGAGCGGCATTCGGATGCGAGATGCCCAGCGCCAGGCCGGCGGCCCTTGCCTCGGGCACGACCTTGCGAGGCTGGGTGCCGTGAAAGAGCAGCGCGAAGATCGCCGCGCAGCACGCCTGGATGCTCAAGCCCAATTCGACGCTGCCCTGGAACTGCCCCCATATCAGAATCATGGTTCCCACCGGCCCGCACGCCGACAGTCCGGTCACAATATCATCTAGCGGCTGCATGCCGGAGAGACCAAAACGGATGAAGTCGAGAGCAAGAGGACCGATCCACGTGCAAAGGACGAAAAGGAAGACCATCACGGCCGACTTGCCGGTAACACGGTAAAGAATGCGCATGAGATAGCTGATTGTGATCAGATTGAGCGCGATCGTTACGGCCGTGTATCCCAGATTCCGGGTCATCGTGGAAGTCCAGGGCGAGTGATACACGCGCATTTCCCTTGCGATCAGGGCCAGGGGAATCGTGCACAGAATCACCGTTACAGCCAACACCATGATATTGGGCGACAGCGGTCTTGAACCGATCGCCACGTCCCGCAGGAGCCGTCGTTGATGGTGCGCCGCCGCCAGCCGCGCGCTTGCCATCACAGGCACGATTGCGACAAGAACGCCGAGCAGTGTGGAAGACACAATCTGAACCGCGGGGGGCAGCGGGTCCCCCGGACCGAGCGATCGGGGGCCGGCGCTGCCGAAAAACCGGTCCATGCTGACGATCCCCAGCCATGTGAGTGTTGCCCAGAAGGCTACCAATGCCAGCCCCATGAGCGGAGTGAATGGCAGGACGTCCTCACGGTGGAACTTGCGAGCGGCGCCGACGAAACAGAACATCGCCAAGGCGGCCTGTGCGGGAAGCGAGACCTTGAAATCGATCGACGGACCAGTCCCGGAGAACGCT
>DAOOIV010000014.1:14540-74889 GCA_035384605.1 Phycisphaerae bacterium | reverse complement strand
TGGAGGAAGTGGCGAGCGCGTCCCAGGCGGGGGCCAAGGCGGCCGCCGAATCGGCCAAGCTGGTCATCGCTCAGGTGAACAAGCACATGCCCCGAACCCTCGGCGACTGCTTTATCCACGCCGACCAGATCGACTTCCTGGTGGAATACGATGAACCGTTGCTGGAGTGGCCGGTCGCTCAATCCGATGACGTGACGGAAGAGATCGCCGACCACATCGCCCGGCTGATTCCGGACGGTGCGACGTTGCAACTGGGCATCGGGCGCATGCCGGATGCCGTGCTGGCTCACCTGACGGACAAGAACGATCTCGGCATTCACACGGAGATGTTCTCGGACGGGGTACTGAAGCTTATCCGGAGCGGCAACATCACGGGCAAGTACAAGACGATCCATCGGGGCAAAACGGTGGGCAGCTTCGCCGCGGGCAGCCGCGAGTTGTTCGAGTTTCTGAACAACAACCCGCAGATCGAGATGCACCCGTCGGACTACACCAACCATCCGTTCATCATCTCCCAGCACGACAACATGGTGGCCATCAATGCGGCGCTGGAAATCGATCTGACCGGACAGGTATGTGCCGACTCACTCGGACAGAAGCTCTACAGCGGCATGGGCGGCCACGCGGACTTCATGCGGGGCGCGGCCCTGGCCAAGAACGGCAAGCCGATCATCGCGATGCCGAGCACGGCCCGATCGGCGGAGGGTATCTGTTCACGAATCGTTCCGTGCCTGCACGAAGGCGCAGGCGTGGTGACCACTCGCGGCGATATTCACTACGTGGTCACGGAATACGGCGTGGCGTATCTGCACGGCAAGACCATGCGGGAGCGTGCGATGGCCCTGATCAACATCGCGCACCCGGACTTTCGGGCCGAGCTGCTGCACGCGGCGAAACGTCGCCGGCTGGTCTATCCGAACCAGATCATGCCGCCTGCCCGGCACGAGTACCCGGACCATCTGGAAAAGACGTACACGCTTCGCAATGGGCAGGAGGTTCTGCTTCGCCCGATCAAGCCCGACGACGAACCGCTGATGAAGGAGATGTTCTATTCGTTCAGCGAGAAGACCGTTTATCTTCGTTATCACGGTTCGCTCAAGTCGATGCCGCACAACAAGCTGCAGGTTTTCTGCAACGTAGACTATGAGACCGAAATGGCCCTTGTGGCGGTCGTCGGTCCGCCCGGACACGAAGAGATCGTCGGTGTCGGCCGCTACATGACGGACGCGGCCAAGACCAGCGCCGAATTCGCTTTTGTCGTTCAGGACAACTGGCAGCGACAGGGGCTTGGGACGCTCTTGTTTAATCGATTGGTGGAGATCGCTCGCGACGCGGGCATCCGCAAGTTCGGAGCCGACGTGCTGGCCGAGAACAGCGGCATGCTCAAGATCTTCCACCGCTCGGGGCTGGTGGTGCATACCTCAACCGAAGGTGGCGTAGTCCGCGTGGAAATGGCCGTGCCGGGGGCCGGGAAGGACACTCGAAGGGAAGGGACATAGGCCCCGACCCGCGGCGCTCTTCCGCGTCCCGAAGCGGCTTCAGGCCCCCTGATCTCGGCCGTTGGTCGGATTCCTCCTTGAGGGGATCGACGGTTTCCATTGACCTCTGCGATTGCGCGCTCCGGCCAACCCGTGCTCAAACCGGGCCGTTCAGTATTTGCCGGCGCACCTCGACGCCGCCGAATTCGCCTGCCCCGGTACCAACCTCTGACTCAAGTACGCACTGACCGCCACCCCTCCAAACCATCACACGGCCCCATCTTGGTTTCCGATGAGACCAGGAGGCTTGAACCTGCCGGCACAATCTGCTCCGAAGCCCCCCAAGTGCATGACGCGGTGCGCGTTGCACCCTGCCACCGGCAGTCATCCGGCATAACGCCGGCCTTCACGCACGGGAAAACGCGGGTCCCGAAAGCGCATTCTGTCTCCATTTGCTCTCTGTTTCATGGCTCGGTTTGCATTCGCGGGCCAATGCAAGGAAGTGCAATGACTTCGCCTTTCGTTGCCGGCGGACCGGGCACTTGCCAGCCCTCAAGTCAAGCTTTCGAGCAGGCTGCGGATGAAGCCCGCGACATCGGCTTGCAGGGTATCATCCGGACCGCCCAGAGACTCTGCTACGCGAGTGGGTCCCACGGCATCAACACGTGCAAAGTCCCACCGGAGCACCGACGCCGCGTCGCGGACCTCGGATCGATCTGCGAAGCCGCGAATCCGTTGACCGATACGTTCGACACTGTCCGGGTGATTGCGCGGTACGTAGTAAAGGTCGTAGGCATCTTTGGGTTTGCCGCGCTTGTCGAACGCCAGGGCCTTCAGCACGATGAACGCGCCCGGTCCGCAAACTTGAATCGTTCGCACCGCCGCGCCCCCGCTCGGCAACGTGCCGGCAAGCTCGACCATCGGCACATCTTGAAAGGCCAGGTCCAATGCGGGGGTGATGATTGCGGCGAAGCCTTCCTCCAGGTTGCGCAGGCGTCCTCCGCGGTCTGCACTGGACGATGGCGGAATCAGGAAATCGACGGTGACGCCTTGCCTGGATACCCAGCGTTGGGTGGTCGGCTTGCCGGCCGGGTTCTTATCCGGGCTGAAGTCCGCGTCCCGCAGCCGTCCGGCAATCTCTTTGTACAACTGGTCGTCCAACACCGCGATGGACAGGTCCAGGTCCAGCTCGATTGTCCCGATGTGTTCTTCGACGCCCGCCCCCCGGTGGGCCTGATCGATGATCAAGGACGGCGCCAAGCCGCCGACGACACACATCTGTTCGCAAAAGTCGCCAAGCAGGGTTGCCACTTCGAGGCAAGTGCGGCGGGCAAGCTCGCTGCAGCCGGGCGCACAATCGGCGGCCACGCGTCGTTCTTTGCTCACTACCAGTTCAGCCGCTCCTTCCGAAGATGCTCTGCCGCTTCCTCGGCCCGTTCCGGCAGGTTGCGCAGATCCAGATAGGGCCTGGACGGGGCTCACACACACCGTGCTCTTGACGTTCTGGGCGCCGTGGAACACACCCTCGTCATTGGGCCGGATCAGCCAGAGGTTCGCCCCCTGCTTTTCCTCGTGCCACTTGAGCCGCTGGAGAAGCTTGTCGTTCGGTGACTTGCGAAGGTAGACCGTGACCAATCGGAATCCTGCGAACGGAGCCAGCAACCAAGCCGCGGCCAGGCCAGTCAGCGCGTAATCGAAGCCGAGTCCCCGGCACGCCTCGGCAACCTGCCGTGCGAGTTCTTCTCCTGATCGGGCCGCGACATGGCCTTGGCGGATGTCGTGGCGACGCAGGTCATACTGAGCCTGCCATGCTTCCAGCAGCAGGTTCGGATCGCGCGGCCGTACGCTGCCCTCAGAGTCGCGTTCGATCAGGTGGTCTTCTTCCAGGCGGCGGCAGATTCGGCTCACATAACCGGCCCCGAGTTGTCCCGCGCTGGCAAGTTCTGCCTGACGCCACCATCGCTTCGGCTCGGCAAGCAAAATGCGGGCCAGCCGCGAACTCTTGGGTGCGAACACGGAAGACGGTCGACCCTGCTGCACGAACAGGTTAGGCTTACCGGCGACATGAATGCGTAGACCGGGTGCGTTGATATCCCCGTTCCCGGACATGTCCACGTAACTCACACCACATTCCCGGCATATCTCGCGGCCAACCTCGCCCATGAACGGGACCGCCACCAACGGAATCGCCGTCGGCTTCCCGCTGTCGGCGGCTTGGCGAGCGTTCTCGGCCGCCTGTGCAACCACGCCCGCTCGGGAATTGGTCTTGACCTCCACGGCCAGCAGGTGCGACCCGAGGCGCAGCCGAAGATCGGCTTTCTCCCCCTGCCGGACAGGCTTCACCGGCAGGCCGGCCAGTTCAGCCAAGAGATCGCCAAGCCGTTCCAGGATGTCGTTCTCGGTGACCATCATCATTAAAATCAACCGGTTGACGGCGCATTCAACACACGTATTTGAGTAAACCAAGCCCTGATATCCAATGTGCCGTTCTCCTGCTCATCCCCGGCGGCTGAGCGGGGCGACGCCCCCGATCGCAACCCGTGTTCGTGAGGGCATCTGCTCCGACGTTTCAGCCCGTCGGCCAAGGCAGCGCCCGACTCGTGGAGCCGCACAAATGCAACCTCGAGCCACTCTTTGAGATCGTCGCAAATCTTTTGTGCACAATCGGTTACGATAGAATCAATTGGGTTTTGCAGGCCGCTGCAAAACCAAGGCTTTGTGTGCGGACGGAAATGACATCTTAAAAGCGTCGGAGAAGGGCTTGCCCTGTATGCCGCCCTCTCAGTTTTCCCGGGAAACGCAACTGATCCTTCGATCAGGTCTCGGCTCTCGGCGGAGGAGGCGAGGCGGTTTGCGGTCGCCATCCGGGCCGGTTCGCGCCGAGCGACATCCTCCTCAGATTGGGTATGATACGCCTCTATTGGCGGAAGGGCCGCCCTACCAGTCGCGTGAGGAGTCTGGAGATGTCATCAGATCGAGCGATCAGTCGTCGAGGTTTGATCAGGCGGGCGGCGGCGGGTCTGGCCGCGCCTTACTTCGTGCGTGCTTCGGCCCTCGGCAAGGATGGGACGACGGCTCCGAGCAACCGGATCATCTACGGACTGATCGGCTGCGGGCCGCACGGCGTCGACTGGAACCTGGTGCAGATCTTCCGCTACAGCGATGCGCAGGTTATTGCCGTCTGCGACGTTGACGAGGCGCGCTGCCTGACAGGCAAGGCCCGCGTCGATGAGCACTACGCTGAGTCGCTGGGCCGCGACAACTACAAAGCTTGTGCGACCTACGGCGATTTCCGCGAGCTGATCAACCGTAAAGACATTGACGTGATCGCCAATTGTACGCCCGACCACTGGCATGTGATCCCGGCTATCATGGCTGCCAAGGCCGGTAAAGACGTCATCTGTGAGAAACCACTGACGTTGACCGTGGCCGAGGGCAAGGCGCTGTGCGAGGTCATCAAGCAGACCGGCCGTATCTTCCAGACCGCCTCGGAGAACCGCTCGATCGACAGCTACATTCACATGTGCGAGCTGGTCCGCAACGGCCGGATCGGGAAGCTACGACACATTCGCGTTTCCCTGCCTGCAGGCAACGAGACCCGCGGCGAGAACTTCAACGACCGCCAGGTGCAGCCGCCGCCCAAGGGCTTCAACTACGAAATGTGGCAGGGACAGGCGCCGGAAGCACCTTACTGCCCGGCCCGTTGCCACGGCAGCTTCCGGTGGAACCTGGCTTATTCCGGCGGCCGTCTGACCGACTGGGGCGCCCACATGATCGACCTGGCCCAGTGGGGCAACGGCACCGAGAATACCGGCCCGATCGAGGTCGAAGGCACCGGGAAGTTTCCGCCTCGCGACGCCCTGTTCAACACGGCCGAGGAATTCGACCTCCGCTACCGATACGCCAACGGCGTGACCTTAAACGTGGTCAGCAAGGGACCGGGTATCCGGTTTGAAGGCACCGACGGTTGGATCGGCTTTGAGGGCTGGCGCGCCCCGTTGCAGGCCGGCGACCCGAAGATCCTGGCATCGAAGATTGGCCCGAACGAGATCCGCTTGTACCGCCCGAGCGAGGTGGTACCCCGGACGGAAGGAATGAAAGGCGGCGAGCACCGCAACTTCATCGACTGCGTCAAGTCTCGCAAGCCGTGCTACGCCCCCGCCGAGACAGGCCACCGGACGATCAGCATCGCTCACATCGGCAACATCGCCATGCTGCTCGGTCGCAAGCTCAAGTGGGACCCGCAGGCCGAAGAGTTCATCGGCGACGCCGAGGCCAATGCCATGCTCAGCCGCAAGCAGCGCGAGCCCTGGACCCTGGCGAACATCGACTCGTGGCTGAAGGCCTGAAGCCGATCCCGCCCCGATAGAATCGACGGTATTCGAGTTTCGCTGATGGCCGGGCCAACCACCCGAGCGGGCGGATAGCGTCTCAGCGTCGGGTCACCGGCCGGCTGCCAGGATAGCCGCGCAGGATCAGAGTGGCAGGCCTTCCATCGGCATCGCAGCACCCCTGGCCGTGCCAACCCGGGCTGGAGAGACGACCGAACATTCTGCCAACAAGGGGGCTTGCAGCTTGATTCCGGCCTGAACTGACCGTAGGTTATGGCCATTTGAACGATCAGGCAGCGACCGGGATTGACCGCGTGGGGATTGGAACGGACCTTCACCGGCTGAAGGCCGGCCGTCGGCTGGTTCTCGGCCATGTGCCCATCGAGTTTGACCAAGGACCGGTCGGGCACAGCGACGGCGATGTCCTGCTCCACGCCGTTATCGACGCCCTGCTTGGGGCGGCAGGCCTGCCGGACATCGGCGAACTGTTCCCGGACACGGATGCGGCCTACAGAGGAATTGACAGCGCCCGACTCCTGGAGCGAGCCTTAGCCTTGGTGGCCGATCGCGGTTTCGTGCCCGTGAACGTGGATGCGATCATTCACGCCGAACGGCCCAAATTGGGGCCTCACAAGAAAGCAATCCGGGAAGAGGTCGCCCGGCTGCTGGGCCTGGTGCCAGAGGCGGTGAGCATCAAGGCCAAGACCAACGAAGGCGTCGATGCTGTCGGCCGGGGGGAGGCCATTGCCTGCACTGTTGTTGTTGGGCTGAGGAGAACGTAGAAGCGGTCTCTGACCGCGATCTTGACGAGCCGAGGGGTTGATCCCCTCGGTCTTTAAGGAACGCGGAAAAACCGGCGGGATGAACCCGCCGGCTCGTCAGGACAATCTTGACGAGCCGAGGGGTTGATCCCCTCGGTCGTTAAGGAACGCGGAAAAACCGGCGGGATGAACCCGCCGGCTCAAGCGAGGGGCGAGCCGCCGCGGTAACGAACGATCGGTATTCGAGAGCACACCTGCTATGCCATTGAGAGTCTTCAACACGCTGACGCAGAGTAAGGAGCCGTTTGAACCGGTTCAGCCCGGCAAGGTTGGGATGTACGTCTGCGGACCGACGGTCTACAAGCCGAGTCACATCGGACACGCGGTCGGACCGATCATCTTCGATACGGTCAAGCGGTACCTTCAATTCAAGGGCTACGAGGTCACGTGGGTTGTGAACATCACGGACGTCGATGACAAGCTCATCGACGAAGCCAAAGCCCAGGGGTGCGGAGTGATGGAGCTCGCCGAACGCGTCACCGCCAGCTATCTTGACGCCCTGCGGCAACTTAACGTCACCGGCATCGACCACATGCCCAAGGCCAGCGAGACTATCGCTGACATCATTGCCATGTGCCGGCGGCTGATCGATAAAGGGGCAGCCTATGTGTCGGGCGGTGACGTGTATTTCGACGTTTCCAAGGACGCGGACTACGGCAAGCTGACGCGGCGGCGTCCGGAAGACCAACAGGCAGGCGGACGCGAACTGGCGAGCGGCGAGAAGCGTAATCCGGGCGACTTTGCGTTGTGGAAAGCCACCAAACCGGGCGAACCGCCGGAGGTGCAGTTCGACTCGCCGTGGGGCAAGGGCCGGCCCGGCTGGCACATCGAGTGCTCGGCGATGAGCGCCAAGATTCTGGGCGAATCGTTCGACATCCATGGTGGTGGCATGGACTTGATGTTCCCCCATCATGAAAACGAGATCGCCCAGTCGGAGACCTGCTTCGACAAGCCGTTCGTCCGTTACTGGATGCACAACGGCCTGACGCGGTTCAACACCAAGAAGATCAGCAAGTCGGATCCGGAGATGCGCCGGCTGATGGATCAGTTGACCCTGACCAATCTCCTCTCGAAGCACTCGGGAGAGATGCTCCGGTTCTTCGTACTCAGCACCCATTACCGGCGCCCGATCGAGTTTTCGGATGAGGAGCTGGCCGCCAAGAAGAAGGGGCTCGACACGTTCTATCGGCTCTTCGATCGCATCCAGCGGATCACGGGGAGCGATCCTTACGCCGGGGGACCAGGCCTCGAGGCTACTTCTCCGGAGACGAAGAGCGCGTCGGCCCGGGCCTTCGTGAAGCAGTGCCAGGAACATCGCGACCGCTTCATCGAGGCGATGGACGACGACTTCAACACTGGTGCGGCGACGGGTGTCATGTTTGACCTGGCGACGGCCGTCAACCGATTCATCGACACGGAGAAACTCGATTCGGGCGGCGACCCTGAAACCAAGCAGATGGCCATGCAGGCCGTGCAAACGCTCCGAGCCCTCGGCAAAATCCTGGGGTTGTTCGAGAAGCGCCCGGCCGTGCCCGTATCAGCCGGCGACACGATGGTCGATGAATTGATGCAGATACTGATTACCGTCCGCGCTGAGGCCCGCAAGGCCAAGCAGTTTGCCTTGGCCGACATCATCCGCGACCGGTTGGCGGCGTTGAGCATCAAGCTCGAGGATCGTCCGGACGGAACGACGTGGCGAAAGGGCGCTTAGACATTTAGGCCCTTGGGCCTTTAGACTGTCAGTCTGTTGGCGGGTTTGCCTAGCGGCGGATATTCTCGCGCGCCAGCGGCGGGGAGGCAAACCGGCTGACAAAAGCGGCGCTCTCGACGGCTCAAGCCGCGGGGCATCCGCTGAGGGCGTGACAACCCAAGCGTCCGAGAGTCTAGAAGTCCAGGGGCCTGGGGGACTGGCGGCCTACCGAAAGGGCATACGTTGTCTGCGACCACACAGATCATCTGCGGAGTCGACCCGGGTCTGCGGCAGACCGGATACGGCGTCATCCTGGTTGATGACGAGGAAGACACGGTACGCGTTCTTGATGCAGGCGTGGTCCGCTGCAGCCGGAGCGAAGCCCTATCCCTGAGGCTGGCCGAGCTGGCAACCGGCTTTGCCGAGGTGCTGGATGACCATCGGGTGGAGCTGGTGGCCGTGGAGGAGATCTACTCACACTACAGCCGGCCGCGAACGGCCATTCTGATGGCGCATGCGCGGGGCGTCATCCTGCTGGAGGCGGCCCAGCGCGATATCCGCGTCATCCATCTGCCGGCCACGAGCGTGAAGCGCCACGTCACGGGCAACGGTCGGGCCACTAAGGACCAGATGCAACGAGCGGTTACTGATCTGCTCAAACTCCACCGGATACCTGAGCCGCCCGACGTCGCCGACGCCTTGGCGATCGCCCTGTGTGCCGCGTGCGTGATACGGCAGCCGGCTCGTGTGCCACCAAGCAACAACGACCAGCTTCTATCTCACTGAGGCCGTCGATGATCGTACGAATGACCGGCACCATCTCGGAAGTGCATGAAGGATACATGGTCATCGAACGAGACGGGGTCGGGTATGAGGTGCTGATCTGCGGCTATGCGGCGGCGGAATTGGCTGCCTGCCAGGGCCAGGAGCGGACCCTACATATGATGGAGTACCTCGAGGGTAGCGCCGCAGGCGGCAACCTGATTCCCCGGCTGGTCGGGTTCCTGCACCCGGAAGATCGGGCCTTCTTCGAGCGCTTCATCACCGTGAAGGGCATCGGCGTCCGCAAGGCCCTCAAGGCGCTGTCTCAGCCCGTGGCGGCGGTGGCCTCGGCGATCGAGTCATCCGACGCCCGCAGCCTGGCCAGGCTGCCGGGGATCGGCAAGCGGGCGGCGGATCAGATCATCGCGGAGCTAAAGGGCAAAGTGACGGAATTCGCGGCCGCAGCGACCGAGCTTGAGTCTGCGGCCATATCCGCGGAAAGCTGGCCACCCGAGCAGCGCGACGCCATGGAGGTGATGATCGCCCTTGGCGAGCGGCGGGCCGATGCTCAGCGGTGGCTGGCCAGGGCGGCGCAGCTTCACCCCGGCGAGCACCCGCCCGACGAGTGGATCCATCTGGCTTACCGCATTCGAAGCAGCGAGGGTTGATCGAGCATGGCCCGTGAGCGCGTCATCAGCACAACTTCGATGAGCATGGATGAGGAGCGGTTCAACGAATCGCTTCGCCCCGAGCGTCTCGACGAGATCGTCGGCCAGCAGAAGATCGTCGAGCAGCTTCGTATCGCGCTGGAGGCGGCGACCAAGCGTCAGGAGCCTCTCGAGCACGTGCTGCTGGCCGGGCCGCCGGGTCTGGGCAAGACGACGTTCGCGCAAGTCATCGCTCGCGAGCTGGGCGCGACCATCCGCATCACCAGCGGCCCGGCGATCAACAAGGCCGGCGACCTGATGCATTGGCTGACGGAGATGAAGCGAGGCGACGTGCTGTTCATTGACGAGATTCACCGCCTCAATCGGTCGGTCGAGGAGTTTCTCTACGCGGCGATGGAGGATTTCCGGGTTGATTTCACCATAGATAGCGGGATCGGCGGCCGGACGGTCAACATTGCCCTTCGGCCGTTCACGCTCATTGGCGCGACCACTCGCTCGGGCCTGCTCACGGCCCCGATGCGCGACCGCTTCGGCATCCAATTCCACTTCGAGTTCTACACGAGGGAAGACCTGGCCGAGGTGCTGCGGCGATCCGCGCGCAAACTCAAGATCGAGGCGGAGGAAGAGGCGTTGGCCCGCATCGCCGCCCGGGCCCGCGGAACGCCGCGAGTCGCCAACCGCCTGCTCAAGCGGACCCGCGACTACGCCCAGGTTCGGGCCGACGGCAAGCTGACTGCAGCGGTCGTGGAAAAGGCTTTGAGCTTATTGCAGGTTGACCACCTCGGTCTTGACGAGCTCGACCGTTCGTTTCTGAACTCGCTGATCAAGACTTACGGGGGCGGGCCGGCGGGGATCGAGGCCCTGGCCGCCACGCTCGGACAGGAGCGCGATACGCTGGAAGACGTCGTCGAGCCCTACTTACTCCAGATCGGGTTCGTCATCCGAACGCGCCAAGGTCGCTCGGCCACCAAGGCGGCGTACGATCATCTGGGCCTGCCCTTCACTCCTTCGGCCGCCGCGGCCGAGGAAATTCATGAGACGCTTTTTGACGAAGCGGAGTAAACGGCCGTCCTGACCGGCATTGGCTGTTGCGGCCAGCGTAAAGGCCGGGCGGTTGCTGCCCCCCTGCCCCGTCAGCGGGAAAAACCTCCGAAAGCGCCTGGAAGATGAAGATTCGACCGGGCAGGTGGTAACGACGCTCCAAAGCTGTGCCTGATATAACGTACTCCAGGCCTATCCTGTCAGACCTTACGGCCGGACGTGTGTGCAGCTTGCGCATGTTTCCGGATGGCAGTGGCCTTGGGCTGCGGCCCGCGAAAGGGCGGTCCGCCTCAGGCACGGACCGTGTGGGCGTTGCCTCGGGTCAAGCTTCGCACATGCCCCGGTCACTTACCGAAGCGGGGAGGCTGGACCGTCTCGCTTCAGCACCTGCTCCGGCAGCCGATCCAGCAGTTGCTGGATGGTCAACCGCAGAACGGGATGGACGGCGTTGCCGCCGATCTCGGCCAGCGGTTCGAGCACGAAGCGTCGCTCGTGCATGCGGGGATGGGGAATAGTCAGTGCGGGCGTATCGATGACCTGATCGTCGAAGAGCAGAAGATCCAGGTCGATCGTCCGCGGGCCCCACTTCTCAGACCGTTGTCGTCCGAGCCGAGCCTCGATGTCCAGAAGCACCGCCAGCAGGGCGCTCGCATCCAGATCGGTCTCCACGCGGGCGGCCGCGTTGAGATACATCCCCTGGCCGGCCGGTCCCCCTGCCGGCTCGGTCTCGTACAGCGAACTCAGACTGACGCTGGCAACTCTCGGTGCCTGGCGCAGCAAGTCGGTTGCGGCCAGGATGTTCGCCCGGCGATCCCTGAGATTGGCCCCAAGCCCGATATACGCCACGTGCGACACGCTTGCAGCCTCGATCGCGTCCCCGGTCGCCTGCTGGACGGTCGGTCCCGAGATCGGCACCCGTCTCGACAACTCCCGACCAGTGAAGGCCTTGCGCCTCCCACCTGCCCGCCCCCCGCGCTTGGGAACATCGGTTGACGCCTATTATAATACGCGTTTTGCCAGAGGTCTTCTTGACTCAAGAGGAGATACAATGACCCGCCATCCATACTTCATCTGCGTTCTGGCCGCCTTGACACTTGGACAGATGTGTACGCAGCAGGACGGTCCCGACAAACCGGAGCCGCTCACCCTGCCTCGGGTCAAGCTGGTTACTACGCGCGGCAGCCTGACCATCGAACTGTTCACAAACCACACGTCGGCCGCGACAACGTTCAAGGAGCTGGTCGACGCGGGCTACTACAACAACACCATTTTCCACGACGTCCGGCAAGGTAAGTGGATTGTGGGCGGACAGTACTACGCGAACATGGATCGCAACGTCAAGAAGCCGCTGGTGAACGATTCCTCCAACGGTCTTCGCAACACGCGCGGACGAGTTTCCTTGTATGGGCCGACTCGCGAGTTCAGCGAAGGTGTCCCGCAGTTTCTGATTAACCTTGCCGACAACACGGAACTCGACTATACGCCGGGCTCGGGCGAACCGGTGGACTACACCGTCATCGGCCGCGTCGTCGACACGGGCGGCATGAGCGTGGCCGACGCCATCGGGAACGCCCCCACCGGGACCCGCAACACCAACGACGACCCGCCGGAGTTGCTCTCCCACGTTCCCCAGGAGGACATCATCATCAATGACGCTTACGTTGGCGCCGGCGTCGACGCCGATGCGGGCCCTGATCTGGTCGGCTTGTTGAATCAGGACGTCGTGCTGGACGGAAGCGGAAGCGAGTCTCTGTACGACAAGAAGCTGACGTACGCGTGGGCCCAAACCGGGGGGGCGTCGGTAACACTAACGAGCGTGAACACCGGACAGGCCAAGTTCCGGCCGGGAGCCACGGGCACGTACACGTTCGAACTCACGGTGACCGACGAGGATGGGGAAAGCGACAGTGACACGGTGAAGGTGACCATCGTGAGCGAGCCCAATGTCCGCCTGGTCACGACCAAGGGCGACATCGTACTTGAAATGTATGAGGAGGGCGCCCCGATTACGGTGGCAAATTTCCTCACTTACGTGCAGAGCGGTTTCTACAACGGCACCATTTTCCACCGCGTCATCGCCGGTTTTGTTGACCAGGGCGGCGGCTATCTGCCCGATCTGACGCAGCCAAGCGGGTTGCGAGCCCCAATCGTCAATGAGTTCGACCCCTCGCGTCCCAACCGCCGGGGCACCATCTCCATGGCCCGCACCAGCGATCTCAACTCGGCGACCTCGCAGTTCTTCATCAACCTGGTCGACAACACCAACCTGGACAATCCCCGCAGCGGATACGCCGTTTTCGGCCGAGTCGTCGAAGGCATGAACGTTGCGGACGACATCGCCCGAGGAGCAACCGAAACGCGGGAGGATCCCAACGGCAACCCATTTGATGACGTGCCCGTCGAGGATGTCGTGATCACGTCCGCGACGATTGAAGCGCGTCCGCCCGCCCCTCAGTTCGTGACCACGGCAAGCGGCTTGCAGTACAAAGACATTGCGATCGGTACCGGCCCGGCGGTGACAGCAGATTCCACCATCAAGGTCTATTACACCGGTCGTCTGACCGACGAAAACGGCGAGATATTCGATTCCAGCGGCGAAACCAAGACCAATCCGGCAACCTTCACCTTGACCGACCTGATCCTGGGGTGGCAGGAAGGCCTGACGAACTATGACATGCGAGTCGGCGGCACTCGTGTGCTGATCATTCCGCCTGAGCTGGGCTACGGTGCAGCCGGATCCCCGCCGGATATTCCTCCGAACGCCACGCTTTGTTTTGAAATCGAGGTCGTGGAGGTGCAGGAGACATCCGAGTAATCCCCCGACGGCCTTCCGGCGATCCGCCGGGCTTGCCGCCGAGGTGGGATCATGCTATTTCTGGAACGCCACGGGGCAAAGCGCCTGCTGCGCCACGGGGCGGAAACCACCATGCTCAGACCACCTGGTCTTATTCTCTTCAGCCGGCTCCTCGACAGTCCGGAACGTTTCCTGGCGGGCACCTTTGCGGGGCTGATCCTGTGCGGCACTATTCTGCTGAGCCTGCCGGTCTCCCACGGGAAGACGCAAGTCAGCCCGCTCGACGCGCTGTTCACCTCCACATCGGCCGTCTGCGTCACCGGCCTGGTCGTCGTTGACACGGGTCAGGACTACAGCCGCTTCGGACAAGTGGTCATTATGCTCCTGATCCAGTTCGGCGGGCTGGGGATCATGTCTTTCGCGGCCCTCATCATGCAGATTGCCGGCCAGAAGATTTCCTTTCGATCTCAGGCGGCTTTGCACGACGCCTTCTATCAGAAGAGCGCGGCCGTGCACTTACGACAGAACCTCGCATGGATTCTGTCGACCACGTTTTTGACTGAAGCTGCCGGCGCCTTGGTCATCTTCTGCACGCGTCCTGCAGGAATGAGTTCCGGCGAAGGGGCCTTTATGGCCGTCTTTCACGCCATTTCGGCCTTCTGCAACGCAGGGTTCTCGACCTTCAGCGGCAATATGCAGGATGTGGCCGGCAACATGGGTATCCTCTCCACCATCGCCCTGCTCATTATCTGCGGGGGCCTCGGCCACACCGTCATACTTGAACTAGCCGGCCGTGCGTGGAAGAGACTAAGGAATAAACCTCGTCCGATGGTCTGGTCACTCAACACCCGCGTCGTACTGGCAACCTCGCTGGTCCTGATTTTCGGTGGCGCGATTGTCCTGCACCTGCTGGGGCTGGCGGCTTCCGAGCCCGGCCTGCTTGCCCAGGCCGGGCACTGCCTCTTCCAATCCATCAGCGCCCGCACGGCAGGTTTCAACACCGTGGACCTCAATCAGTCTCCGGTGCCGGCTTTGCTCTGGCTGGTGTTCCTCATGTTTGTGGGCGGCTCACCGGGATCCTGCGCCGGCGGGGTCAAGACCACGTCTCTGGCCATCTGGGCCGCGCGGCTGAGAGCACGACTGCGCAGTCGGGAGGACGTGACCATCGGCGGCCGACGGATACCGGTAGACCTGGTCCGCCGAACGGGGCTGCTGATCGCCACCGCGTCCGTTTTCAACCTTGTCGGGCTTATGGTGCTGGCGATCACCGAAATGCGGGATCCGAACATCCGTCTCGAGCAGATTCTGTTCGAGCAGATCTCGGCCTTCGGCACCGTCGGGTTGTCAACGGGCATCACCCCCTCCTTGACGATCGTCGGCAAGCTCTGGATCATCCTGACCATGTTCGTCGGTCGGCTGGGTCCGCTGACAGCGGCTCTGGTTGTGATGGAGCACAAGCCCGAGGCAGTCCGGCTCGCCGAAGAGCGGCTGATGATCGGCTAGGAGGTTGACCATGAAACAAGTGTGCGTCATCGGACTTGGACAGTTTGGCAGCCATCTTGCCAGGACGCTGGCGAGAATGGGCTGCGACGTTCTTGCCGCCGACATGTCCGAAAGACAGGTCGCGGCGATACGCGATGACGTCCAGCAGGCCGTCGTCCTCGACAGCCGCAGCTTCGAAGCCCTCGAGTCGGTCGTCAACAAGGACACGGATGAAGCCGTCGTCAGTCTCGGCGAGCATCTGGAGGCCAGCATCCTCGCCACGCTGCATCTCAAACAGATCGGAGTGAAGCGAATCCACGCCAAGGCGTCAAGCAAAGACCACGCGGTGATTCTCAAGGCCGTCGGAGCCACGGATGTGATCTTCCCGGAGCAGGAAACGGCGGAACGAATGGCCCACCGCATCGTCAATCCGGACCTGCTCGACTACCTGCCGCTTTCCCGAGAATATCGCGTCGTGGAGATCGGCGTACCGCCGAGGTTTGTCGGCCAGACCCTCGCCCAGCTTCACGTCAGAAGGCAATACAACGTCCTGGTTATCGCCATCAGGAAGAGCAAAGGGACTGAGCCTGAGTTCATGCCGCCGGCCGACAAGACCCTGCAAAGCGGCAACACCCTGGTGATGATCGGCAAGGAAGCCGATATCGAGGCGTTCAGCAAGGCCGGCGAGTCCTGATCCGCTTGCTTTTCATCGCGTGCAAGTCCTGTGGGGCGTGCCCAAGCGCCGCGGACTCAACATGATGACCAAGCCGGAAGCCGGCAGGGTAAAACGCACCGCCAGTCAAAGTTGGTCAGGGCGCTTCGCGTTGGGCTGCTGGACAGCAGTCCGCGAATAACCCATGATATGATTGCCGACGGAGGAGAAAGTACTTACGACGGTCTCCTGGAGATTCGCGGGACCCGTCGCCGCAACGTATTGGGAGCAGGGCATTTATGACGAGTTTGTCGCCAAAACTGACTGATCTGGCCAACCGCAACGAGATTCAGGCTCTCGAAAACCTCTGGATGGACATGCTTGAATCCGGCAGCGAGGATCGCGAAGAAATGCTCGAAGCCCTGGCGGTTCTCACTCGCAACGGCAAAGGCCAGCAGGCCGGCGCACTGGCCTGGATGTGGCTGGAGACCAAGCAGGAGCGGTCCGAGCCCCGGGAGCTGCTGGATCTTGTCAGGGAAATGATCGTCCGCTGCGATGACAGTGATGATCTGCGCGAGGCGGCGGTGGAGCTCTATCAGAGAGTGTACGCCGATCGGCCGGAGATTGGGAACCTCATCGACATGTCCGGCTTAAGCGGCGGCAAATCGGTCCGCCGCGCCCTCCGCACGCTGGATATCTGCTTGAACGTGAAGGTTGGCGATTTCCTCGTCTCGCGGTCCGACGAGCATGCCGCAAAGGTGACTGCGGCGGACGCGAAGGCCTGGCTGTACACCATCCGCACCGACCACGGAGAACAGACCATGGATGCGGACGCGCTGGCCCTGGCCTATGATCCGGCCGAACCCAATGATTTCCGCGTTCTACTCCAGATGGATCCCGATGGGATTCGCAACATGATCGACAACGATCCGACGAGCCTGGTTCTCGGCATCTTGCGAAGCCATCGCGGCCGGATTGACTCGGATGAACTCGCCCATCTGCTCAGCCCTCGTTTCATTCCGGAGCGGGACTGGAAGAAGTGGTGGAGCAAGGCCAAGACCGACCTCAAGAAATGCCCGAACATCGTGGTCGAAGGCAAAGCGAGGACCATCCTGACCTATCACGCCAAGGGGCAGACACTTGAGGACGAGGTGCTCCCGCAATGGACAGCCGCGGAAACGCCGCATCAACGTATGGCCGTCGTGGATGCGTACTTTCGAGAAGCCAGGAACCGACAGGTGGATCCCGACGCCGGGATCATCGCACGTTTTCAGGCCGACCTGCAAACGCGGATCGATCTGGTGCGCGAGAGAGCCCCCGCCGAGGCGCTGGCCGAGGCACTGGTTCTCGACCGGCTGGCCGAGCAAGCAAGCCTTGCCGAGCGGGATGCCGGACCGGCGAAGGCGATTCTGTCCGGAGCTTTGGATCCCGTGGCTCTGCTCGGCACGATCGAGGAGCACCCGCTCTACTTGCGGGCCGTTGCTCTGGTCAGACAGGCCCGACCCCAGGATTGGCCCGAGATCTTCGCCCGGCTCCTGCCGCCGGCCCACCGGGAAGCCTGCGACGTGATCGCCCAATCACTGATCGAGGCCGGTCGCCAGGACCTCCTCGAACAGGCGGTCCGGCAGATTCCCAGCGACTTCACCCGACACCTGGACGCCGTTTGTTGGCTATGGCGAGGACCGGCGGTGGAAATACCTGAGGCCATGCCATTGCGCGAGATTCTGCTGCGGCTGCTGGACCACCTGGGCAACCTGACGCGCTCCGAAACGACCTCCGCCGAAGTGCTCAGACACGCCAGGAGCGAGATCCGCGCGGCCTTGAGCGCCGCCAAGTATGCACGTTTTCGGAAGGTCATTTCCGAGATGGAACCGAAACTCGCTTCGACCGTGCACCGCACCATCGACCGGCTTGACGGTCTGGGCGAGGTGGTCCACGCCGATCTTCTCAAGATCATCGTTCACACCCATCCGGAGCTGATCTCGCCGAAGAAGAGGGTCGACCCATGGACGGACGAGAATACGATCTACTGCACGCAGGCCGGAATGAAAAAACGCGAGGAGGAGCTGAATCATCTACGCCTGGTCAAGATCCCCGAGAACGCCAAGGCCATCGGCGAGGCGGCCGCGCGGGGCGATCTCAGCGAGAATTCCGAGTACAAGTTCGCACTTGAGGAACGCGACCTCCTGCAGGCTCGCGTCATGCGAATACAAAACGAACTGGCCATCGGGCGTCTGCTGACGGTCAATGACATATCAACCGAAGAGGTCGGCATCGGAACGCGAGTCACGCTGCAGGCCGTCGACGGAAACGACCGGCGGGAGATGAGCATCCTCGGGCCTTGGGAGGCCGACGTTGAGCGAGGAATCTTCAACTACCAGGCACCGGTGTGCATGAAGCTGCGCGGCCTTCGCGTGGGTGACACGGTTGAGCTGGATCTGGGCAACGGCCCCGGAAACTATCGAATCGAGGCCATCACGAACGCGCTTGAAGGCCAAGCCCCATGACGTGCACCCCGTGCGACGTGTTTGCACGACAAGCGGCCGGCAGTGGTTGCCACGGGCCGGCCGCCGATCTGAGGTTGCTCCGAGGCCGATGCGGGCATCAGCCAGGGCCGGCAGGTCTGGGCCCTGTTTCGTCCGCGGGACTTCGCAAGGCTGCGACCACGCGCTACCGTTTTGCACACATTCCAGAATGCAACCATGGCCGGATCGGGCGGCGACAGCACCGCGACCTTTCCGTTAGAATGCCTCGCCCAGTGTCGAAGATTTCGGCG
Organism: Phycisphaerae bacterium; assembly: GCA_035384605.1. Taxonomy (NCBI): domain Bacteria; kingdom Pseudomonadati; phylum Planctomycetota; class Phycisphaerae; species Phycisphaerae bacterium. Next base: position 56,394 of record DAOOIV010000014.1, on the reverse strand, counting down.
CGGGGTTCAGCAATTGACTCGAAGCGAGACGGCCGGCCCGGAGTTTTGTCGCTACGTGCGACCGAGAGGTAAGGCAGCATGTACCGTGTTCTGATCACCGGCAAGATTCACTCAAACGGCGTTGAGAGGCTTTCGAAAGAGCCTGACCTGCAGGTGGATTTCCATCCCGATATGCCCATCGGCGAGATCCTTCAGATCATCGCCCCTTACCACTGCATCATCGTACGATCGGAAACGCCGGTGAAGAGAGAGCTGATCGACGCCGCCAAGGAGCTGAAGGTCATCGCGGTTGCCGCCGTCGGTGTGACCAATGTCGACGTTGAGTATGCGACCAGGAAGGGCATTCTGGTGGTCAATACGCCCGGCAAGAACACGAACTCAGCGGCCGAGCTGACCATCGCACTGCTGCTGGCCGTCACCCGCAAGTTGACCGAGGCCCACGCGACGATGCAGCACCTGGGCTGGGACCGCCATCGCTTTCAGGGCGTGGAGCTGATGGGCAAGACCATCGGGATCATCGGCTTGGGCAACGTCGGACACCGCGTCGCCCGGTTTGCTCGCGGTTTCGAGATGCGCGTTCTGGCGTATGACCCTTATATCGCCGACGAGGTCTTCGAGCGGCACGAGGCCGAGAAGGCGGATCTCGACAGATTGATCCGCGAGTCGGACATTATCACGGTGCACACACCGAAGACCCGGGAAACGACCGGAATGATCGGGCGCGAGCAGATCGCCCGAATGAAGAAAGGCGTGGTCATCATCAACGCGGCCCGCGGCGGCATCGTCACCGAGTCGGCGCTGCTGGATGCCCTGAAGTCCGGTCACGTGGCCGGGGCCGGCATTGACACGTGGGAGCGCGAGCCGCCCGACGAGAATCCTTTCCGCGATCTGCCGAACGTGGTGATGTCTCCGCACATCGGGGCTTCGACGACCGAGGCCCAGATTCGCGTGGCCGAGAGCATCGCCGTGCAGGTACCGCGCGCCCTGCGAGGCGGGATCGTCGATTACCCGGTGAACATGCCCCAGATTCGGATGTTGGAGGGGGGCGACATCATGACCTCGTATACGGTCCTGGCCGAGCGACTGGGCACCTTTGCTGCTCAGTTCATGGACTGGGTTCCGGAACGACTCCAGATCACCTACCGGGGCAGCATCGCCCGGCACGACTGCACGCTGCTGCGGCTGGCGTTCCTGAAAGGCTTCTTGAAAAACTCGCTCGATTACGTCAGCTACGTCAATGCCGAGGACCGAGCACGAAGCATCGGCCTTAAGGTGGAGGCGATCTGTGATCCGGGCTTCACCGACTACGAGAGTGAAGTCCGATACGGCTTCAAGGGCCAGGATCGAGAGTTCAACATCGGCGGCGTGGTCTTCAGCGGTCCGCATCCGAGAATCAGCCTCGTGGACGGCTTCGAGTTCGAGGTGGAGCCCGAGGGCACCTTCCTGGCCATCCGTAGCAAGGACCGGTTGGGTGTGGTCAGTGGGATCTCATCGCTGCTGGACAAGCACAAGATCCAGATCGACAGCTTTGAGTTTTCGCACAGCAAGGAGCGCAAGAGGTCGATGTTCCTGATCCGCGTCCGCAGAAACGTCGGTGATGATGTCGTCGAGGAAATCCGCCGGCAGGAGCACATCACGATGGCGCGCAAGATACAGATCTGAGGGAATACGGAAGACAGTCCGGGTCAGCGCCCGCCGCGCAGGCAGGCCGCTTGCGATTCCTCGATGCTCCAGATTGAAGAGGCGAGCTGCAAAGCGCCCTCGCGGCCCTGGCCGTCGTTATCGTTGATCAGCAGATCCCAGTACGACTCGGGCCCATAACGAAGCAACTGCCTCGGCATCGCGATTTCGTATCGAGTGCGTCGTGAGAAGTCGTCCCTCTGCACCGCCGCCTCCACATACAGCGTTGCCTCAGGTCCCCCTGCACCCGCTGCACCCGGCCGAGACAGCGCGAAGCGACGAATGCCCGGCTCGCAATGCCGCTCCGTCCCGGGCGGGTCGGAAGCGGCCAGCATCATGACCGGACTGCTCATTTCAAGCCGCACGATGCCGTTGACGCTGCCGACGGTGAGCATCAGAGGATCTACATCCTCGCTGCCTCCTTCGCTGATTTGCAATGTGATGCTGTCGAACCTCCACAAACCGGGGCAGGCAGTGGTAACGTGCGCATCATCGGTCACGTCGGCCGCTATGCACAACGAATCACCCGCCCATGCCAGGCGCACCTTGGCCGACAGGTCGTCGCCGCCGCCATAAAAACGGCTCTTCCATCGGCTGCGGTGAACGAAATCGGGCCGCCAGTCCATCACGTCGCGGAGTTCGACAGGTTCCACCGTCGACCATTCGGAGAACTCTGCATCCACATGCGGAGGCCTCTGCAAGGTACCGATGCTTACTTGGGGAGGCGTCTCGAGGTCCCTTGCCAGCCGGAGAGCGGCAATCGCGTCAGGGTCGGGTCGCGACTGGCGGATCGTGACCTGCTCCCCGCCATGCGCAGCCGCAATGGGAGGTTGCACGCAATAGAGGAAATTGATGTCCCAGATCATGACGCGGTCGTCACAGTGTTCAAACTGATGCTGCCATCGTTTGAAGAGTCTGAAAGCATTGATCCGTTCCCCGTCGTGACGGTCAAAAACCTGGATATGAGCCATGTCGCGAAAGCGGATATGGCCTTCCAGCCTCGCCTGCGTCAAAGCCAACACGCCGCCGGACAGAGGCGCAATGAAGCGGACGTCGTCTATGATTGTCGGGCTCCCCCATTGCTCGCGCGTGTCCCAAAGGTCGATCGCTCGAAGGCGGTTGTCACGGAACTCGTAACGATACCCGTCGGCGTGAGCCTCTATGAGCCGTTCCGGCCCGTCGGGTATGACCCGCCTTCCAGTGTCAGGCCTTTCCGACCAGAGTGCATCCACCCCGGTGGAAGGCACAATGTCCCTGCCGCTCCGGCCATCAAACGACACATACAGGGGAACAGTTCCCCGGTCTTTCCCCGCCCCGAGCAGTACACGCACCTCCTTCCCCAGGATGAGCACCCTGCTGATCGGCCGGCCGAGGCGGACGAGCGGGCGATCCTCCCACACCGATCGCCCGGTGGCTGCTTCCAGGACATAGACCTCCCCTATGTTCCAGACCGCCACCCAGTCGGGACTGAATGCGACCCGGCCGTCCCACGGCAACGGCGAAAGCCGCTCCCATTGCAGCGTCGGAACCGGATCGATATCCCGCATCTGCAGCAACTCCGACCGGCAGAGAAAATGACTCGGATCGCTGTCGCTCAGGACAAAATCGCCCCGATTCACCATTCCCGGCATCGCCCACCGCAACCAGTTGCCCGCCCGCGAACGGACATTCAACTCCGGTGGTTCATGCTCGTATTCCGGAGAAAGCCAGCGATCGCCGGTGTCATCCAGCCTGCGATCAGCGATGATGTGGATACCGACCTGTGACGTTCCAACCATGCAATCGCCGAAATCGCGCACATATCCGCACGCCTGGGCGCGATCCCAATCTCGCTCGGCCAGAATGCCTCCGTTGGCTGGATCCAGCAGATACAGTGTTTCCCATGTGGGACACAAGAGTCCCCGGTCGGCAAGCGTAGGCAGGCCGACAAGTCCGGAAGTGACGAGTTGCGTCTCCCACACAGTCCGGCCATCGGCGGGACGAACGGCGCGCACCGTCGTGCCCTCAACTACATAGGCCCGCTCGGCGTCGGCTGCAGCTATGGCCCGCAGATCCACCGACCGATGCATATAACGAATCCGGCCTGTGGAACGCTCGACGGCCAGCAGCAGGTGCGCGTCGACCGGTGCGAACAAGACCACGTCACGGAAGACCGCAACGACGCCGGGCGGCCGGCTGGTCGCCATGCGCACCGCCCATTCCTCCCGGTTAATCGCCCGGGCTCGCGGGTACGCGGTTGCCCAAAGCGTGGTTCCGTCAAGCACATCGACCGCCGCGACGACACCCGCGCCTGTGGTCAGGTAAGCCACGCCATCGGCAATCACCGGCGGGCCGCACGCGGTCGGCAGATCAAGGAACTGTTCGTTGTCATACGCCACCATCGAGCCGCCGCTGTACAGGTGGTTGAGCCAGAGCACCTCGCCCGTCTCGGCGGACATGCCCACGACGAAGAACATGGGCATGACCGATCGAGGCCGCCATGCCACGGCCACCACAACGCCCCGGTAGACGGCCGGATCAGCGGCAAACTGAATACCAGCGAGCTGCGGCACGTACAGACTGCTCCAGATCATCGCCCCGTCCGATTCTCGGAGTGCAAACAGGGCCCCGGCATCTCGCGGTGTATCGTGATGCCCCCAGAGGAGATGGCAGAACACTCGGCCGCCGTTGACGACGGCAGTTTTGCTCTTGCCGCACATAACGTAGGCATCCCGGGCCTGAAACTCCTGCCCAGGCTGAGGCATCGGGTTTTCTTCGGGCGGCAGGAAGCTCCAAACAATCCGACCGTCCGTGAGGTCCACGGCCTCTATGGCGTCCCCCATGTTGATCAGGAGACGCCGAGGTGAACCGGCGGCGATACAGGGGACGAACTCGTCGAGATAAGGGTAGACGTCGTCCCAGTTCCGCGCGCGCCACCGCGCCTGCCATTGGAGCAGGGGACACGTGGCCCTGAGCATCGGTACGCGCGTCATGACCCCCCGACCGATGTCGAGAACCGGCTTTGACAACGGCGCCGGCGAGATCCTCGGCTGCCAATGCTCGACCCATTGCCTCAGGGTTCGCTCCTGCCCGCCGATTCCAACCCGGATTTCCGGAACATTGTCGAGCGGTATGGTTTCGCCTGATTGTATGCGACTGAACAGCTCGCGGGCGAGCAGGATGGGCTCGGCGTTTTGTCCCGCTGCTTGCACTGCTCGGCCGTAATAGATTGATGCGAGGGCAGGTTGGCCGAGGTCAAGAAGTTTGTCGCCAATCGCTGCGTCGAGCACGCCCTCCAGTTGCGGAATGGGATGTGAGAGCCGGAACTCAACGGCCGACCGCCAGTCATTGCCGCCGGCCAGCTCCGCGAGCCTGCGTTCATAAGCGGCCACGAGTCTCCGCATTGCGTCATCCGGCAGCCTGCTGATTGCCTTTCGTGCCTCCGCGCGAAGCGAAGTCCAAACCTCGGCTTCCTGGCCCGGCCGGATCATCAATCGCAATCGCAGGTTTTCATCCAGCAATCTTCGGATGTCCTCCCACGACCCCTTGGGTGCAAGGTTTGATATGCGAAAGACCTGCCCGCTGACCGAAGCGTCGGAAGGGAACAAAGGATCGCTGCCCAGGGGGGACTCGCACAGATCCTCACCGCGCCAGGCTTTCCAGCAGCGGTCATCGACGTCGTAAGGAGGCTCCGGAGGCACAATGCGTTTGAGGATTTCGCGATAGACCGACAAGGCCTCATTCAATCGGCCGTGGTTGAAGTACGCGTCAGCCAGATCGAAGAGGGCATCGATGCCCTGGGGCAGAGGCCGCAACTCATCCGCAAGAGTCTGCAGCCAACGCTCTGCTCGGGCATAGTGTCCCATGCCCGACCGGCAAACGGCCGCCAGTCGCCGGGCCAGTTCCCTCCTCTGTGCGTGGCGCGGCGGCAGCATCTGAAGAGCTTTCTCAAGGGCCTCCGCCTCAAGGTGACAGGCTTGAGACTCGTGGTAGCGATCGGCACTCCTGATCAGCTCAGAGAAGCGCGAATCTTGCTGGGCGTCCGTCGGCGACGATGTCGAAGCCGCGGGTTGCCCGGAGGCGCCCGCCGCGGTAATCAACACCCAAATGACGAGGAGCCGACTCGTCCATGTTCTCGCCGACAGCTTCGTCATCATCCGCCTGCCGGGCAGCCACATAACCGCATTCCTTCTGCCCTGTAATCCGGCCAATGAGCAAGAATCGAGCAATATCCGGCTCTTTCGGGCGTCATCATCCTGGCGATACGTCCGGGGCGTGAAGGTTCCCCTGGATTCCGGCCATCACCTCCGGCGACTCGAATGGGAGCATCTGGAGCTTCTCGAATCGCGGGTCGCCGACCGGAAGGTCATCATACCACATGATGGGTGCGCCGCGGGCAACGAGGCGGCGCTGGAGGGTGCGCAACAACTCCTTGTTCGCGAGAATGTCTTTCGGACGCCGACCTCGCTCGAAACAGAGTGAGGCCGTCTCGCCGGCGGCCTCGCCAACGGCCCATTCGATCGGATGAAGGCGGTAGCAGCCGTTGGTAATGTGGGTGGTGCCGACGTTTTTGCAACCCGCCAGCAAATTCAGCGTCCGCCGCGGAATCAGAGCCCCGAGCGGAATCTGGAACGGGCGTGCCGGCTTGAAGTCCAGCTTTCGCGGGCGGGTGGTTTCGTGGATATCGATACCATAGTGACCGATTCCCACGCTATCATCGAAGTGAACGGCCCGGGGTCCGGCGGTCGTGATTTCCTGCTCGACGATCGTTTTGACGGCCCGCAGCCGGCGCGATTCGCGGATATAAGGGAACTTCGACAGGCCGTCGGTCGAGCCCATGACGTCGGGTCGCAGCTTGAACTCGGGGTAACCGCGACCGCCTTCGTCGCGTTCGACTTCGTGCTGGAGCCACCACAGCAGCCCCAGGCTGAGATTCTTCGCAGCCCGCAGGAGCGCGATCTGCTGCGAGGGCGTGCCTGAGAGAATGTTGCCGCCGCGGAAGTCGTTGCCGGGCCAGTTGATCATCGCGACATCGTTGCGATAGTTCGGATCGTCGAACTGGCTTGCATCGATCAGACGCCGATAGGTCCAGAACGGACCATAAGTCCCCGGCCGGGTCGTGAACATGGCGTAGGGAGGACGTCCGGTCTGTCTGCTGATGTCGAGGCTGTAAGGTTGGTGCTTTGCGTTTCTCTCATATTCGGCCGGCTGCGGAATCAAATGCCGCTCGCCTCGTCGAAGCTCAATCGCGAATGGATAGGTGAAGCTCTGGACGTCCTCGGGGTCGCTCTCGTCGGGAGCGTTCGGCTCGCCGGTCTCCCGACGCGATTCAAATCCGGTGACGAATTCGGCGGCACCAAGCGCGAGCAAGTCGCCCAGCTCCGTGGAGTCGATCGCGTACCGGGCCCTGACGCGAAAACGATCGCCCGAGTCGAGGTGGACGAAATCCACGGCGGCCACGTGATCGTCTTCCATCCGCACTGCGTAGGCCTTACACCGCTTGAGCACGCGCAGCCGATTTCGGGCGGCCGCCGGAGCGAGCAGGTCGTCGATCACGGCCAAGGCCGCCTTGGGTTCGAAGCACAGGCGGCTGACCCAGCCGTTGCCGGGGTTAAGGTGCTCCTTGCGAGCTGCTTGGGGCTTGAGCTTCGCGTTGCGTCGATACCAATCGCGGACCGCCTTGCGAAACGCCAGGTACGAGCACGTACCGCCGCTGGTCTCGATCCAGCCGTTCTCGTCGAGGGCACTGACGCCCTGACTGGCGGCTTGGCCGCCGAGCCAGGCAGTCTCCTCCACGAGCACCACCTCTCTACCGGCATCTGTGGCGGTGATCGCCGCCGCCACCCCCCCGAGCCCGCCCCCCACGACAAGAATATCGCACGAGTGCTGCTCCTTGGGCTCGGCGGTCGTATCGACGCTCACTTCGCGCAACTGCTCGACGTCGACAATGACGTGTTCCGGCGGCGCGGCGACGAGCTTGCGTTTGGTGCTCAGCAGCCCATATGCAAATGCCCCCGCCGCCAGTATGTCGCGCCGACGGAGTTTCGGCGTGGGTGCCGCCATGGTGGTCACCTCCCCGCCCCCATTATCGCCGAAAAGCAACGCCACGGTCCAGTTCGGCGTTCAGGCGGCCTTCTGGGACTCGTGGCGGCTGATGAAGTAGAGACCCATCCTGAAGTACTGGATGACGGTGGCGATCGCCAGAAGTGACGCCGCCCACCACAACAGCACCGGCCCCCATTTCAGCGGCCCCGGAACGTTCGGCGAGAGCAGAATAGCAATGACCATGAACAACTGGGTGGCCGTACACCATTTGCCCAGGCGTTTGGCCTCGATGTAGATGCTGGAGGTAATCATGTAGATCAGACAGAAACCCACGACGATGATCAAGTCTTTGCCGATGGCAATCACCGCAACCGTCGAGGGAAGCTGCATGCCGGGAACGCTGGTGTTCTCACGAGCCAGGAGCACGACCGAGGAGAGCACCACAAGCTTGTCGGCCAGCGGATCAAGAAACCTCCCCAGGGCGCTCTCGGCCTTGAGGCGACGAGCGAGGTAGCCGTCGAGACCGTCGCTGATGGCCATCAGGACGAACACGACGACCGCCGCCCAGCGGGCAAGCTCACTCCATTGCGGATCCTGAAGGTGAAGCAGAGCCACGACGAACGGGCCTGCCAACAGAATCCGGGTCATGGTCACGCGGTTAGGCCAGGAAAGCTTATACATGCTCCGTCTCGCGTCAGCCCCCCTCTTCGGCCTTCTTGAGTTCCTTGAGCTTCTGACCCGCTTGCGAGTGACGATACGCCTCGTCAAGCGGGTAGCAGCCGCTGATCAGGCCCTTTCGCGGCCCGGTGGTACAGTCGCTGAAGGTCCGGCAGATCCGTCGCGTGTCGAGTTCGCCTTTGCGAAGCGAGTGGATCGGCATCTCGGGGTAACTCAAGACCATGCGGCCGATGCCGACGAAATCGACCCATCGCTTGCGCACGACGGCCTGGCCGACCAGCGGCAGAAACTCCTGAAGGTACGTGTAGCCCGACCCCACAAGGATCATCTCAGGAAACCGCTGCTTGAACTGACGAACGACATCGATGTGGCGGGCGACGCCCACCAGCGGGTCCTCCGGCGGCTGATAGCCGTCCGACGGCGGGAAATAAGCGGGGCGCTGGATATGCGGGTTGTAATACGGACTGCCGCAGGTGATGTTGACCAGAGTGACATCCAGGCCGGCCAGCATCTCGAGAAAACGGATCGGCTCACTGAGGTCGTATTCGAGCGGGTTGTCGGGGTTGATCCCGAAGCCGTACCGATACGGCAGACAATGGTCGAATCTTGCGGGGATTCCGACACCTTTGCGGCTGCCGGATCGAGTCGCCGGATCGTCGACAAAGGGGACGAGGTCAAAAGCGCTCAGCCTGACGCCGATGTGAAGGCCGGGGACTTCAGCCCGGACGCGGCCGATCAGCTCGCGGATGAATCGCGTCCGATTCTCGAAGGAACCGCCGAAGGCTCCCGGCCGCGTATGGCCACCCAACAGTTCGTGGCCGAGGTATCCGTGGCAGCACTTGAGGTCGACGAAATCGAAACCCGCCCCGGCCGCGAGTCTCGAGGCCGCGACAAAGTCATCCATCAGCCGCCAAAGGTCGTCATCGGAAAACACGATCGAGTCATCATCCGGCTTGATGCCGAAACGCGCATCGAGGATCGGATGATGGTAGGCGATCCGGGGCTCCATCCGCGTGTTGTCGTTGGGCTTGCAGAAACGGCCTGAATGGGTCAACTGAAGACCGATCAGCAGGTCCTCGCTGCCGCCTGTGACCTCGCGGTGAGCACCGACGAGGACTTCGCGCAAAGCCGCGATATCGCCCTGGGTGTTTGAGTTGATCCATAGCTGGTTCGGATTAGCGCGTCCATCGTGGCGAACCGCGACCGCTTCTCCACCCCAGATCAGCTTTGCACCGCTCTTCCCGAACCGTTCCCATCTCCGCCGCGTCCATTCCGACGGTCTTCCATCGAGCGTCCCGTCCCAGCCTTCCATGGGCTGGATGCACCAGCGGTTGCCGATGCGGCGGCCGAACACGGTCATCGGCTCGGCGAGCGGCGAGCCTTCGGCCGCCGTCAGAATCCGCCCGTCACACGGAATGTCGTATCCCAGTTCCGCCCAGCGAGCAATAAGCTCTTGGGCATCCTTCAACTGGGCCAGCTTGGGGTAGACCCGCCATTCAGCCATCCGCCTCACCTTCTCCAGAGACCATCTTCACGGATACACACGTCGAGAGCAGTATACGGTCGCGGCGGCTGATTCAAAACCCCGGGATGGGGCCGGCGGGACGAATCAAAGGGCCAAGGACGAAATCCCAGACAAATGAGGCTCAATGGCCGGAACATGACGAAGGAGGAAGCCTGAACGCCAAAGAGCAGCCGGCCCTGGTCGCTGTGGCAACCATGGCGGGGCAGACTTTCGGGCAAACCTACGGTGTCAGAATACCTGGTCTTGCCTCGCTGCGTCCGCTGAACGGGGCACACGGCTTGCCGGGCTCAAAAAGAGTTCGGGCGTCTGGTACCCGCACAAAAAGAGCCAGCCGGTCGATGCTCCCTGGCAAGGACCGACTGGCCTGGGCGTACACCTACTGATTGATGATGACGTCGCACCCGCAGGTTTCGCCGCGGGTATTTCTCTGCGATGCCCTTTCGGCTCGGGATGAGCAACCGGGATCGTCAGTCCAACTCACTCACCGCACGCTTCGCCGGCCGGCCCGAAGAACGCCCAGCACGCTGAGTCCCAGCAGCATGAGCATGCCCGGCTCGGGGATCATCGCACCGGCAAGGCCAAGGATGTTCTCGCCAGGGGCGGTGCCGATGGGCGTCGCCCCGGCCGTGGCCGTGTCGATCTCATACAATTGCCCGTTCACCTGAGTGACACCAAACATCTTGCCCGAGTCGCGGTCATACCAGATGTCAGCAATCGGAAGTGCGCCGGCGATCTCTCCGACAAGCGTTGCTTCGGCATTGGCCGGATTCACCGTATACAGCTTCGTCGTGATTGCATGCGTGATGGGATTGTTCACCAGGTTGGTGATGAAGAGTGCCTGGGCCACCGGATCATAGTCCATCGACCAGACTCCGACGAAGAGCTCGCCGACCGGCTTGATGGGTCCGATGAGGGTGGCGACGCCGGTGACAAGATCGATGGTGTAAAGGTTCTGATAATCGGAGCCATACAAGATGCCCTCGGTGGCAGGCGACACAGGATCCGCATAGGCCAGACTCCTCAACCGGACGGACCCGCCGTAAGTTCCGATCGCGGTGACCGTGTCGGCCGCAATGTCGATCTTGAACAACGAGCCGCCGTCGCCTGTCGCAAAAAACGACTCATCGCTCGGACCGTCGGTCGCCCCGAACCACCTGAGCCCGGGGGTGTTCTTGTACAGCTCGATCGCGCCCGTTGCACGGTCGATCTTCCATATCTGCTCGTCGTACGACACGCCGTAGAGCATGAGTGCGTGGGCCGAAGACACTGCCCCAGCCAGGCACACGCATGCTGTCAGTAATACGATCCTCCTCATCTCTCTCTCCTTCCACTTTCTCTTGGATACCGCTGAGACCCGGATTCGTTCCAGTGCCTCAGACTGCGCATCACTCTCTTTCAACATTTCGGTCCGTACACCCGCTTACGGGCCGACGACGATATTATAACACTCGCCCCAGCCGCCCTCCTGCAGCGGTTGGCAGATGTCGAGCGTCTCCGGATTGCCGTCATCGCACTGCCCAGGCCATGGCGAATTGGGGTCACAGACGTTACAGACCTTATCGATATCCGGCTCGCTGGTGAACAGGGTCACCCTCTTCAGCATGACGTCCGCAGGGCTGGCGGACTCGAAGAGTTCCGCACCCAGAACCGTGTACCGGGCATCCAAGGCAGCACCTTCGCCGTACCCGAACACCCGGAGTTCAAAGGCCAGCATTTGTGCGGCAAAGAGGTCATTCGCAAAGCCGACGCCCTTGGGCCCCGGGACATTGAGCGGCAGGTCGAAAACCAGCATATCGGGATTCGTCAGCCCGGCGGCATTGAGCCGCAACCAGAGCGGCACCCCGTAGCGCTCAATTCCCAGGCCCGGCAGCGCGCGGAAGATGTCCAGCCGCAACACGGTGCACCGGCCTTCCGTCGCCTCACGCCAGAGGAATACTCGCAACGTCACCGGGTTACCGTCATGATAGATTTCCGGTATCGCCGTGCGGAAGGCAATGGGATTGACACCGATTTGGTCATCCCACTCCAGAATGGGCTCCTGGATATTGATCACCTCCCCTTGGCCGGTGACGCTGTTGCTGATTTCGCCATAGGTGAAGAAGTCTTCGATGAACCAGTCGAACAGATCGGGACCTGGGGGCCCCGGAGGACCAGGCTGACCGTTCGTCCCGTCGGCACCGTCGTTGCCCGGAGGTCCGGCCGGCCCGCGACAGTCCAGTGCATTGAACAGACCGTCGCCGTTGGCGTCCTCTTCTGCCTCACCGATTCCGTTGCCGTTCAGATCCCAGCACTGCAAACCATCCACACCGGGAATCGGCTGGCCGTCGGGTCCGTCCGGCCCTCGACAATCGTTGACGTCGCATACGCCATCCGTGTTTGCGTCCTCGGTCGCCGGATCGCACGTTCCGTCAGCATTAAGGTCCCAGCAATGAAGGCCCGCTGCTCCGACGCCGTCCGGACCACCCCTCAGCAACCAGATCGCCAGCATGCCGGCGGCAAACTGAAAGGCACACTTGCAGGGTATGGGCGGCAGGCAGCCTCCGCCTCCGCAGCCTGTGACCATGGACATCGAGATCAGTGTCAATGGTGAAGCCGCCAGCAGTGCGGCCATGGTCAGGCCGGCAACCTTCCCCTTGATTCGCGGCATCATTTTCATGAATTCAACCCTCTCTGGGTCAACATGTCACACGCCGCCGTTCCCCTGTAGTCCTTGATCCTAGAGGTCTCCACCGCCGGCTCCGCAGAAGCTTCCTACGCCGGCACTGCTGGTGAAGACGGTGACGCCCGAAAGGCCGGTATCCGCGGCACTAAGCGACTCGAAGATCTCCGCCCCCAGGACTGTGTATTCCCCGTCAAGATCCGGCGGGTAGACCGTGTCGCCAACTCCGAAGACGCTGATCTCAAACGCCAGCATCTGGGGTGCGTAGAGGTCGTTCGGGAAACCGAGGCCGTCCGGTGCCGTATTCAATGGCAGATCGACCACCAGCATGCCCGGATTGGTCATGCTGCCGGGCTCCAGCCGCAGCCAGACCGGATTGGCTCCATATCGCTCGATTCCCCCGCCCGGTATCAATCGGAAAACGTCGAACCGCAAGGTGGTGCAACCAACGGAAGACCAGGCTTCGCGCCAGAAGAACAGCCGCAACGTCACCGGGTTACCCTCGGTGTAGATCTCCGGAACGGACACGCGGAAACCGATCGGGCCGAACGAGCTGTACTCGGCGCTGAGAATCGGTTCCTGTATGTTGATTACTTCTCCCTGGCCGCGGACGTCGTCCGTGATCCGGCCGTAGGTGAAGAAATCCTCGATGAAGAGATCGAACCGCGTCGGTCCTTGAGGCCCCGGCGGACCGTTGCTGCCGTTCTTGCCGTCCTTGCCGTCGCTGCCTGGAGGCCCTGCGGTCCCGCGGCAATCGTACGCATCCCACGCGCCGTCGCCGTTGATGTCTTCATCCGGATCGGCCACGCCGTTGGCGTTCAGGTCCCAGCAGTTGAGACCGTCAATTCCGGGAATGGATTGCCCCGGCTCGCCCGCAAGACCCTGGCAATCGAGGGCGTTGCAGACGCCGTCGGCGTTGACGTCCTCGGTCGCGGTATCACAGGTGCCGTTGGCGTTGAGATCCCAGCAAGAGATGCCGTCCGCTCCGAGTCCGTTATTCCGGAGCAACCAGATCGCGAGCAAGCCCGACGCGAACTGGAAAGCGCATTTGCATGGAATCGTCGGGAGGCAGCAACCTCCGCCGCCGCAACCGGCAACCATTGACATCGAGATCACCGCGATCGGCGACACGGCAAGCATTGCCGCCATCGCTGCGCTTACGACCCTGGTCCTGACACGTGACATGCGTATTCTCATAAGAACTGCACCTCTTGTTGTGACGCGAAGCCGATTGCGCGCCACTGCCTTCTTGGCCCCTCGCCGTCTCTTCTGAACCGGTCACACAAGGTATCCGCGTCAGCATGCCGCTTCTTAGAGGACCCTGCCACCGCGGTTATCTTCTCGCATTGACTCCTCCGGTACGATGGGAATTCCACCCCCCTGATTCGACCGACGAAACGGGAACCATCTGCCCCCTTCGCGGCGATTCGGACCCCCCGGACGGAGCGGGCTGAACGCAGAAACCGCCGAACTTTAGAAGCCCTGCGCGTTCCATAGACACGGTCCGCTGCACAAGCCGGCCTGCTCGGTCCACGTTCAAATGTCTCGGCGTTGACCTCTCTCTCCCAAAGATTGAGGTGTACGCTGAGGTTCTACCGCTATCGTATCTGGCCAATCCTTCAAAGGCAAGGTCATTCCCGCGAAACGGTAAAATTCTAGATTATCTGACAGAACGTGCGAGCCGCCCCATCAAGTCCTTGTTAGCCAAGGAACGGGGTTGACGACCGCCCGCTCGGATACGCGACACGAAGGACCTCGTTAGCGGTCCCTATTGGCGCCCTGCGGGCGTGGCACTCGCGAGAAATCACCGGAGGTATGCGGAAGCGGCTTTTTGGAAGCCCGAGTGGAAATTGCACGCGTTCGGGTAGCCGTCAGAAGCAGTTTTGAGCCCCAAACAGGGGTCGCACGTGGGTCAAACGACCGCGTATGCAGAAGAAACCCGAATAGCCCTGCGGGGAACACAGGGAGCATCGCTGACTCCCTGTCAACCAGCCGGCGTCATTCGCGGCCGGCAAACCGAAGAGCCTTGCCGGCGGATGAGAGTCCTGTAAGAAACCAGCACGGACTATGCGACCAGAACAGGCTCTCGACCCTTTTTCCTGGCGTCCAGCTCGCCCAGTTTGACAAGCAGTCCGTCAAGAGCCTTCTGGAAACAGCTTTCGGCCCACGGTTGATCGGCCTTTCGCAGGCTCGAGGTACTCCGCGTTCCGGTAACTCTGCCTACGGCAGGCAGACCGTACTCGGTCTCGCACTCCAGCACATCGACGCCCTCCAGGCGGAATGTGACGATGACATAAGCGTCCTCGGTCAAGCCGAACTTGAATGACCGCCTACCCGCTTGAGTCTGGGGAGTGGACGTGTGGAACTTCCACTGCGCCAGGAAGGCACTGATGGAGTCGAAGGCAGCTTGCAGATCTTCTTGCAGAAATTGCTCCAGACACGTGGTTGATTGTTCGTGGAGCAACTCCATCTTCTTCGCAAATTCCTTTTCCCATTCCGTCATCTCAGTCCCAACCTTTCAGCTTACACCGGGCCGGCTTGGCTGATCCTTTAGGCATCCATCGCAGCACGATGCGTGCGAGACCTCACATGGGGGGTCTCTCGTCCCCAGCACAACGCAAGACAGATTTACGATATAAGTGCCGCTCAGGAAAGCGGCGAAGGAAGATAATATGGATAGTGCGGCATTCCGAGACGTTGAAACGTTATCAGTCGTTAGAACAGGCTCAACCAATCACCCAGCCGCGCAACGCCAAAGAACCTCAGAGGAAGCCAAGGGGGACCGCCTTTTTGCAGGCCGCAACCTGAGTGCCCTGTGATCCGGAAACATGCGCGCAAGCCGCACAGATGCTCGGCCGTAAGGTTCCAGACGCTGCCTCCTCGGGACTACGGGCTGGACGCCCGATCATCCGGCGGTGGTGAAAGGGTCCGAAAGTATTCCGTTTCTTTGTCCCGATAACTGCCGACCGAGCACCCTTGCCCCGCACACGGTTTTCGTGCCCTCAGGCAACCGGAAAACAAATAACCCAAATTAGGTCCCGCCGAGCAAGAACGTTTCGTATATTTCCTAGAGTCACCAGTTTAACTGCCTGGCGAACGAGGCACTCTGAACGTCGGTTTCGCGTGCAGGGAGCTTCGCTCAAGTGGGATTGGGGACCGATGGACAGCAGGGTGAAGGACATCCAGGAAGTTCGAGTGCCTCCTCCCGATGAGGCCCTGCGCAAGGCATTCGCCGACCTCGACGCCGGACTTGCCTCTTGGAAAGCCGTGCTTGGCGAGTTGCGGGCCTGGATTCTGGAGCAAGCTGAGATACAGGCCGAGGTCCGCCGAGAGCTGCAGACCAAGGCCGAAGAATGCGCCCGGCTCCAAGCGGACCTGGAATCCCGAGCGGCCTCGCACAGCCAACCAGAGAACCAGCCCCAGTCAGGGGCAACGGCCGGACCCGTGGAGGAACAGCAATCGGAGGCCCGGGCGCGGACTCAAGTCACGACCGCGGACCAGGCAAAGACTTCGGCACCGGCGTCGGAGGTGCCGGAGACCGCCTTGCCGGCGAATCAGCCGCCCCATCCGCCGGTCGACTGGAGCAGCGATGCGGTCAGCAAGCACATACGCGTGTACGTTGACCCGGCCAACCCCTCTGCGAACGCTCCGACAGAGACCGAATCGCCACAACAGGCGGACGAAGATGAAATGCTGCTGGCGTCCCTCGATCCCGAGACCGCCAAGGCCATCAGGGTGATGCGGCGCATGAGAGGAGATAACAAGAGCGTCCGCGAACTCCTGGAACAGTACCAGGCATCTCGGACCAACGCGAAAGCGGACTCTTCCAAGAAGTCGTGGTTCCGAAGGGGAAGATAAGACATGCTGAGATCCAGAGCAAAAGAAAAGGAAGCCACGGAGCCGGTTACTGAAACCCGGTCCGCGATACCGAACGCGGTACCCTCCTTCGACTTGAGCAGGATCGAGTCGACGGAACAGAACCTCGTATCCGCGATGCAGACCGTCCGCGAGCTGCTGGAAGCACGCGCCCAGGTTCTGGAATCGTGCCGCAAGGCCCTTGAAGACTATGCCCATCGCCTGACCGAGGAAGCGAAGAACCACGATCAGCAGGCTCAGGAGCTCTGCGAACAGTACGAGAACCGCGAGAAGACCCTGGCGGCTCGCGAGGCCGAATGTCAGAAGCGCGAGCAGGAACTGAAAGAAGCCCAAGCCCGACTGGATGCGCTCACCAGGGAGTTGAGCACGCAGTCCGAGCAGGTGCGTTCCAAATCCGAGGCGATCTCGCGGGACGAAGCCGCGTTGAACAGTCGCAAGGCCGCTTTGGACCAGGAGGAACAGCAGTTCAAGGCCGAAGTGGCCAAGATCGAGGCGCGGGCCGCCGAGATCGAGAAAGATCTGAAGCAGGTTGAATCCGCGAAGGCCTCGCTGGCGGAAGCGACGAGCAACTTTGAGAAGGAGCGCAGCGATTGGGAGAAACAGCGGACGTCGCTGGGCGGCCTGGAAGAACAACTCAAGAGCCAGCAGGCGGCACTGGTCAAGGAGCAGGAGGCAATCAAGGCGAAACAGGAGGAAATGAACCGGCTGGCGGCTTCGATCGAGGAAAAAGCCAAGGCGGTCGCCGAGCGGGAGGCAACTGTTGCAAGCATGCAGAAGGAGTTGGACGGCCGGATGCAGGAGGCCGCGGCGGCCCGAGACAGCCTTGCCCAGCTCCAGACCCAGCTCCAACAGGAACTGGAGAAGGTGTCTCAACAGAAGAACGATCTGCTGCCGCAGTATGGGCTGTCCGAAACCGAGCTTGCACAAGGCAAGGCTCCGAATCGCAACGTTCCGTCGGTGGCCGAACAGGAGGCCCGCGAATCCATCGAACGGTTCCAGAAACTCTGCAGGGATGCCAAGCGGAAGGCAATCGGCGCATGACCGGCCGTCGGGCCGCATGAGCCACTTGAGAAGGGTACGACTATGGGATTGGCGCTACTGAGCAGAAGGAAGAACCGGCAGCCACAAAACAACCGAGGGCTGCCATCGCACCGCAGGAGCGATGATTACCAGCCGGCCGAGCCGCTCAAGCTCGATCAGGATCCCCTCCAACGGCTGCTTCAGATGGAGCGATACGGCGCGATCGTTCGCAACCGCGATCAGTGGCAGGATCATGCGATGATCCAGTCGGTGTTTCAGGCGGCCGTCGAAGCCATCGATGAGCAATTCGCCCTGGTTCCCGAGGGATTCGCATCGGTCAGCCTGGCGGTGAACGATTTCCCCGGCAGTCCCGAGGAGGACTTCGAGACCAAGCCTTTCCTCCTCGCCCGCTGCTGCGTCACGCAGGAGCAATACCAGAAGTTCGTCGATTCGGGCGGATATGAGGATCTGCAGCTCTGGCCGCAAGACATCTGGCCGCACCTCATCGACTTCAAGGACCAGACGGGCAAGCCCGGACCGCGTTATTGGCAGGACGGCCGGCACGACAAACGTTTCAGCCGGCATCCGGTCGTGGGGATCTGCTACTACGAGGCCGCCGCGTATGCTCTGTGGGCGGGTTATCGGCTGCCGACCGGAGCGGAATGGCAGATGGCGGCAAGCTGGCGCATTCGCAGTTCGGCGAACGTACTACGCCGCTATCCATGGGGAGATTCGCTGGACACTGCCAAGTGCAACATCTGGGCGTCGGGCATCGGCGGCACACTGCCGGTGACCGAATATGAGAACGGGGCGGCACCCAACGGGGTGCTCCAGCTCATCGGCAACGTCTGGGAATGGAACTCGTCGAACTACGAGATCACCGACGACTGCGGCCGACAGGTCGTGGGAGACATGCTGCTCAAGGAAATCCGGGGCGGGGCTTACGACACTTATTTCGCCTCACAAGCGACGAGTTGCTTCCGCACGGGGCTCGCCAGCCTGGCTCGGATGCATAATGTGGGCTTTCGTTGCGTATTGGACCTGGACGCCAAGGATCAGCCTCTCAGTCAGACACCGCCGTCCCCGGATCTGCCCACGGCCGGGCGGACGACGCCGGCACAGCCCGCCCAAGGACCGTCCAACGATCCTGAAAGGAGGCCGCAATGAAAGGCCAAGGGACAACGACCATCGCACCCAACCGCTGCATGATCTGCGAAGAGATCAATGCCGCTCAGACGCCGCAGTGTCTGTCGTGCGCCGCCCCGATGGCCCTGGTACACGACTCGATCGCCCAGGACCGCGAGCCGCAAATCGTCAGCGTCATCGGCGATACCAACGTGGGCAAAACGGTCTACCTGGGCTTTCTGCTCGACATGCTGACCCATCGGGCCGGCGACTTTGAGGCGATCCCCAAAGGGGCATACTCGATCGATCTTCAACAGACGGTCATCAGCAACATGTCCCAGCGGATGTTTCCACCGAAGACGCCGATGGAAGCCAACCAGTGGTACTGGGCGTACTACCAGGTATACAAGCATTCCCCGCAACCCAAGTGGGTGGATCTGATCATGCCCGACATCGCGGGCGAATCGCTGGCCGCCGAGGTGGCGGCGCCTAATACCTTCAAGGTCATCCGAAGCCTGCTGAACAAGTCGGCGGGGTTGATGCTGCTGGTGGACGCGGCCCTGGCCGCCAACGGCTCTTCGCAGCCCGACTTCTTCGCGGTGAGGATGCTGAGCTATATTGACACGATGTACGGCGCCGGTCGCAACCAACGTATCGGAACGCCGACGGCCATTCTGCTGTGCAAAGCCGACCAGTGCCCCGATTGCTTTGACGACCCGCGCAAGTTTGTGAAGGCCAACATGAACCGGTTGTGGAACCTCTGTGAGAGCCGCCTTTCAAACTTCGAGTTTTTCGCGTGCAGCGTGGTCGGCTCGCTGGGCTACGCCACGGCCCCGCAGGAAGACTACGTGATTCCGGTGCCGCTCCACACGGCGCTGCAGGGTATCCTGGAGCCCTTCCAGTGGGTCGTCGACCAACTGTAGCAGGTTTCACACGGAGGTGACGCAATGTCCGCCGCTTCACAGGTGGTGTGCGACCAGGCCGTTTTCACCTCGATCCGCACGCCGACGGGCCAGGGATACCGCATCGTCGCGGCCAGCCGCGGAGTGCGAGCCGACGAAAAAGCGGAGATCACCGCTCGGTCGCCTTCCCACGGCAGTCTGTATGAAAGCAGGCCCGACGCGGTGGGCCTGCTGAGCTACAGGCTGACCAGCAGGCGGTTCTGCGTGGGCTACGTCTGCCACGCCGGCGTTGAGCACACCGGTCGGGGCGGCCAGCGCGTCTATACGCACATGGCCCTGCTGGACGAGGCTGCATACAGGTCGTTTGACAGCAACCCCGGCGCGGTGCACGCGGCCATCGGCAAGGTAATTGGCGAGGCCGGACCGCTGCTCAAACCGCCTCCGCATCTCGAGCCGCTCGTCCTGCCGCCCGGAACACGCGACTTGGCCTCGCCGGAAGCGGTTGGGTGGATCTGGCCGGCGGCAGCGATGCTTCTTGAAGGCCGCCGGTTGGTGCTGACCGGAGAAAGCAAACCGCTGGCGATGCTGAACTGGATCATGCTCAGTCTGGCGCGTAGTCTTCGTGAGCACGTGAACGCCTCGACCGATCTGCGGTTTTCGCCTTCGCGCGGAATGCATCTGGTCCTGATTGAAGGCCAAGATCCGCAATTGCTCCGGCAACTGCCAGGCTCGCAGATGCAGGCTTGGGCCTGTGACTCGACGCCGCCGGAGGTGCCGGCTCAATTCCAGGCGTGGTTCGGGTTGCTGAGACGATGGCACCGCGAGGGTCGGTTCGAGGACATCGCCCGGCTGACGTGCGAGACCTGCGCTGACTCGGCGGTTGAGTCGCTGGGCCGCGTGGCCGCTATCTGTGAAGATGCCGATCGCCTCACAGTCGCCGACCCGGAAATGGTCGATGAAATCGCTCGACGATACACGTCGGGGTGCGCCGAGGGAACCGCCGAGCAAACTCTCGTCCGGCAACTACTCAGCCGGACGGAACAAGCCCGATCATGTCTGCATCAGACGGCAGAGGTGTCGTAGCGGGGTCGGGGCGATCGTTCCTCCCCCACCTTAAACGAGGCGGCGCACCCGCGAGATGCTTATTTCAAGCAGTTGGGGTCCGCCGGACAGTCCGGGCCGACAAGGCAGCGCACAAAAACCAGGATGTCGCTACGGTTGACTTTCCCGTCTCGGTCGAGGTCAACACCCCTGCAGGAAGGGTCGAGGGGAACGGAAGCGGGATCACCAAGGCAACGCTGCAGAAGGCCATAATCACTCTGATCCACGTCCCCGTCCAGGTCGAAATCGCCATAAGACCATTCGCAGACGTCGGCCAGACCGTCGTCATCGGTGTCGGGCTGGCATTCGTCGGGAATCCTGTCGGCGGTGCAATCCTGGCTGGTTCCGCAACCCGGGACATCGCAGGGCCCGTAGGGCGTGCCACAGCTTGCGTCACACGCATCGGGAATGCCGTTTGCATTGCAGTCGGGGTGCTTTTCAAGAGCTCCCAAGTCCAGAGTCGCGCCGGGAAAAGACGCCGGGGACTCGCTGTCAGGGGCGTCCACGATTCGCTCGAAGCCGGCCAGATCGAGCAGCACCTGCCCGCTCATAACGCCGCTGCCGCTCAGACCGCTCATGTTCTCGGTCAACATCAGTGTGTTCGCCCGGTCGATGCAGGGCGAACCGCTGCGCAGGTGCAGATTGCCGGGATCGTCATTACCGCCGATGCCCCAGCCGTCACCGCCGTCGCCGGCCGGCCGAACAAACAGCGGATCCATGTCGATGTTCTGGACGCCGCGATAGGTGCGACCGTCGCCCGGCACGTCGTCCTGAACGCAACTGTAGGCGACGAACTCACCCCCTTTGGGGCTGAATATCTGCGAACCGGCGCCGGAGGAGGCGGTCAACGAGTTGCCCCAGACGATGGTATTGGCAACCATCGGGTTGCCGCGATCGATGCTGATTCCGCCGCCTCGCAGGCGTGCGTGGTTCGCCGCGATCGTGCAGTTCACGATAGTGGGGCTACTGTCCTCGCTGTGTATGGCTCCGCCGAATTGTCCGGCGCTGTTGCCCGCCAACAGGCAGTTCGTGATCTGCGCGTTGCTCTCGAAGACCGTGCACAGGCCCCCTCCTTCGCCTGCATGGTTGATAAGGAAACTGCAATTGGCAATGGCGGGGTTGCCGTAGTAGCCGCTGAAAACGGCTCCGCCGGACTTTCGGGCGTAATTCATTCTGAATTCGCAGCAAGCCACGGTGGGACCGCTATTGACGACGAGCAAGCCCCCGCCGCGATCATTTGGAGGATGACCGTCCGCCCAACCGCCGGTAATCACAAACCCGTCCAGGAGTGCCGGCCTGCCCCTCAGCACTGCCGAAGGGCTGGTGACCACGTGATAGCAGTTGTCGATTGCCCTGGCGGGTTCAAACGCGGACGTATCGTTGGCCGCCAAGTCGCCGCTGAGCACCGTGGGATGCAGGAGCGGACGGCGTTGCTCAACGCTCACCTCTCCTCCCGCAAACCCGCCATAGATCCGCACTCCCGGAACCAGCATGAAAGTCGATGACCGGTCGCCGGTACCTCGATCGGGACGGTAGACGCCCTCGGCAACCCAGATTTCATCAACCCGTCCATCCGAATCCGCGGCGGCGGCAAGAGCATCCTGCAGATCGGTGAAGGCGTTGGCCCAATCACTGCCGTCGTTCGCCCCGGTGGCTCGCGAGTCGACAAACACGGTCACATCGCAGGCATCGCCACGTCCGTCGCCGTCACGGTCAGCCTGATCGGGATTCGGATCGTAAGGACAGTTATCATCGCACTTTGTCAGCACGCCGCCGGTGCAGGGTTTATCGCCCACATAGCCGCTGCGATTACCGTCATCGGGGATCCCGTCGTTGTCGTCGTCTTCATCGCAGCCGTTGATGACACCGTCACCGTCGGAATCGCCTTCGCATTCGTCGGGCCATTTGTTCTCATTGCAGTCGGTGCTGGCTCCGGAGGCAATGTCGCACTTTTCGGGCACGCCGTTACCGTTGCACTCATTGGCATACAGGAATGCCAAGCCCGTAGGTCTCAACGAACCGACGCCGACGGCAAACGCCGCCTGGACACCCGGGCGTCCGGGATCATGGTCCACGGGCGAACCGTCGAGGCCGCGAAACTCGAGCACGCTGTGAGTGTTCAGGTTGCACACGAACAGGCTTCCGTTGGGACCCCAGACCATACTCTCGGGCCTTGTCAACCCCCCGCTGCCGCTGGGCACGAACCATCCCAAGAAGGTGCCGTCCATCGCGTATCTCAGAATTTCGCCGGTATCGCGACTGGCAACGAGGAGATTGCGGCCCTTTTCGAGCAACAGTGAACTCGGCCCGGACAGACCAGCGCCTTCGCAGACGACCCGGCGGAACGCACCGGTCTTCCAATCGTATTCCAACACCCGATTGGTCTGCTGACTGGCCACCAGCAGATGTCCCTCAGGCGACCGAAGCATGGCCGACGGCCCCGCCAGCCCCCCCTCACCAGACTGAACGAGGATCCCCAACGGCCGGCCGCTATCGAGGTCGAACTGCACCACGCTGTTGTCCTGACCATTGGCAACCAGCATGAGAGTCGGCTCAACCAACAACAACGCCGTCGGGCGACGCAAGTCGGGACCGGCGAAGCTTCTGACGGGCAGACCATTGTTGCCCGCGTATTCGACAACCCTGTCGCTGCCCGCGGCGGCCACATACACTCTTCGATCGCTGTCAATGGCAATCGCCCGCGGCTCGCGGAGATCGGCCGCCCGCCGATCAACAAGCGGCCCCAAGTAGTCGCCGGTTGTGCCGTCGAAGCTGAGCACCTTATCCCCCCAAGCACTGGTCACCAGCAGGCGCGAGCGTGAGAAGACCTCGCACGAATCCAACACTCCGTTTGCGTCGCAATCGGAGCCGGTTCCATCAAGGACCTCACAGGCGTCGGGTATCGCATTGCCGTTGCAGTCGCGATGGAAAGCCGATTCGTCAGCGCCGATGTCGATGCGACAATTCCGCACTCTGGCCTCGCCGTCCACATCGAGCGGCGTGACCGCATCGGGCGCAAGCGGTGTACCTGCGTCCACGCAAGGCGATGAGGCCAGGAGATGCCAATCGTCGTCCTCGGTACCCGGCACGTCATCGGGACCGTCCGGATCTACAAGCATCGGATTGCGCCAGGTGTTGTTCTGGTCTTCCCAAAGCCCCTGGCTACCCTGGATCGCGCAGTGCGCGACGGTTGCGGTGCCGGCCACCTCAAGCTGCGACTTCGCACTTGCCGCCCCTTGCCGCATGTTGCCCCAGAAGATGCAGTTCGTGACGTTGGCGGCTGCGCCGGAAGCAATGTACGCCCCGCCGCCGTACGCGCTTGTGCTGTTGCCGATCACGGTGCAGTTGAGCAGCGTCGTCCTGCCTAGCCCGCAGAAAAGGCCCCCCGCGCCGAAGGAAGACGAATTGCCGCTGAAGACGCAACCGGACAGAATCGGATCACCGCTGCCGATGTAAACACCGCCGCCGTTCACGGCGCGATTCCCCAAAAAGAGACAATTGGTCAGCCGGGGAGCGGCCCCGATGATGTAGATGCCTCCGCCATCGCTGCTCTGGTTGTCAATGAACCGGCAATCGGCAATGATCGGGGCCCCGTCGAGGATGACCATGCCGCCACCTCGGGTCATGCTGTTTCCTGCCGTGACTACGAAGCCGTCCAGAACGGTTGTCGCGTCCCCCCCCTCGATCGTCACCACGTGATGACAGTTGTCGCGTCGACTCGGACCGCTGCGTCCGCTACCGGGAACATCGTTTGCCTTCAGGTCGCCGCTGAGCACGGTGCGGTTCAACAGCGGCCTTCGTTCCTCGAGGGCGGTCTCCGAGCCGGCGAAGCCGCCGTAAACGCCGACGCGGGGCGGAATCACAAAGGTGGCAGAACCGTCTATCTCAGGAACGATCCTTCGAGACGGTCGATAAACGCCCGCGGCCACCCAGATTTCCGTCGTGCGGCCTGCGGACGCGGCCGCCGACGACAAAGCCTTCTCCAAACTGGCGAAGGCTGTCGACCAACTCCTCCCGTCGCCGTGCGTCGAGGCGCGCGCATCCACATAGAGTCTGGCGGCCGCACACTCGTCGCCCGTGCCGTCTCCGTCCGCGTCAGCCTGATCGGGATTGCTCACCAGCGGGCAATTGTCACACGCATCTCCAACGCCGTCGGTGTCGGTGTCCTGTTGATCGGCATTGCCCGTCCGCGGGCAGTTATCGTTCCCGTTGCTCACCCCGTCATCATCAATATCGGGGTCACAGGCATCGCCAACACCGTCGCTGTCCAAGTCTTCTTGTGCGGCATTCGGGCTGTCGGGACAGTTGTCACACGCATCGATCCGTGTGTCGTGATCGCGGTCCTGTTGGTCACGGTCGGGAATGCCATCGGCGTCGCAATCGGCGAACGAGCCGAACTCGTAAGCTCCCATGTCCACATTGGAGCCGGCCCGGCGGGGGTTGCCGTCGAGATCCTTCGCGGTTTCACCCGCGAGCACCAGGTTGTCACCCGCCTCCACGCAGGGAGAGCCATCAAGAAGCCGATAATCATTGTCGTGCCACGTCAGGGGATCCCCATCGGCTCCGGACGCGGAGATGAAACCCGGATTCCCTTCGATGTTGCCCGCCGCCCAATCGAGAACGGCTCCCGACTCCACCACAACAGCCGCTTGCCCACCTCGGACGTCGGTGTGTGACACCAAAACCCGGCTGGACGACTGCGCGTTTCGCACGGCAATCTCGCGGGCTCCGCCGGTCGTTTCATTCCATAGAAGTGAGTTGGTCAGCGCGACGTCGCCGCCCTGACAAACGACGATCCGGCCGTCGTCGTCGGTCAACCTGTTGCCGCTGAGCGTGCAGTTGACAACCTCCGCCCGGCCGGCCTCCCAGTAGTGCAGCGCTGCTCCTTCTGAAGCGGTGTTGCCGGTCAGGAGGCAACTCTCCAACTTCGGGCTGCTGTCAAGCCAGGCTGCAACTGCCCCACCGCCGGCAGCCGAGTTGCCCGCGATGACGCAACGCTGGATGACGGGGCCGGCCTCGCCGAAGCTGAAGACCCCGCCTCCGGCCAGCCCGGCGGAATTGGCCCTGATCACGCATTGCCGTATGGTGGGACTCGCTCCGGCGCAAAGAACTGCACCGCCCACAGAGACGATCTGATCGCCAATCAAATGCGTCGGCGCGTACCCGCCCGTAATGGTCAAACCGGCCACGGTGGAGCCGGTCGTCTCGCCACTGTGAAACAGAAAGGCGCGTCGCGGTCGCGATTGCACGCCCTGACAGTCGATAATCGTCGCGGCCACGACGGCGGGATCGTCCGGGTTTACGCTTCGGACGGTGATCGCTTTGCCCCAGAAATCCAGGTCCCGATTACCCCATCCGGTGTAAACCCCCGGCCTCAGAACGATCTCGTCACCGTCGGTGGAAGCGTTGATGGCCGCCTGAATAGTGGCGTATTCACCCGATCGACCGTCGGCGTCCACTTCTCTGATTCGCGGGCCCCCGCCGAAACCGGCCGGACGAAGGTTCACCACTGCCCCCTCGTAACCGGGCATCCTGGGCATGCTGCCGATGAGATACCACCCGTTTGAGGCGCCGCCCCATCCCATGTTCACATGGAAACGGCGTTCGCTCGTGCCTCCGACGATATCCTCGGCATAACCGTCCACCACGATGCTATGGTTGGGAACGTCATACCACAGAGGCCAACCCAAATCGATCTGCCGCTTGATCTCCTCAAACCAATGGTCTTCGGAGAAACCTGATTTCGAGATGAGGCAGCCCCCGGCCGCAAAACCGAAATAGCGAACAGGCACGGCCGGATCGCTAATCGCCCCCGATAGCTGCTCCCCGCCGCTGCAGAAACCCGTTTTTAGCGACACCGCACAGTGATAACACAGCTTGGCGACCGCATCCTGCATCACAGACGGGTCCGTGGCGGAAACCGTTTCCGACATGTTGTGCCAGTCGTAGAAGGGCGCGTCGGCATCGTCACAGACCGGCAGATACCGGCCGTCATACCACGAGCGGTCGAAACACAGCGAGGGCCAACGCGAGGATTCAGGATCTCCGTTGTTCCAGGTGTAGCACTCTCCGCCGGCCGGACCCCCGGTGCCGAAAAGCGGGCTCTGCCAAAAAGCAAGGATCTGAGCAAGAGAGGTCGCCACGCAACCGATCGGGCATCGGCAGTAATGGGCCGGAAGAGTACAGTCGAGCCGCTCGGGTGCCAAGAGGTTGTATGGCTCATCCTGGTGCCAGCGCGTCCGCAGGAGCGGCCCGCGGGATATCGCCGATGAGCCGACGTCGGGAATAGGATTCGCCGCCGCTGTGAAGGCCGGATCAAGCCGACCGGCAAATGACTGCTCGATTACTCGCCAGGAAGTATGGGGGGCGTTGCCGTCGGGCCGAGACGCGTTCTCCTTCACCTGCCGACAAAACTCATCCCATATCGCCGCCGCCGGCGGCACAGCGGGGTCGAACTTGCCGTCCAAGGAGTAGAAGAAAACGGGGGAAACGGCATCGTCGGCCGCAATAACGACGGCCCCGCCGCCTGGCAGGTCAAACTGGTAGGCGCGAACGACACCCTGCTCGTCCAGAAGAGATCGACCTTGCTCCACGGCAAAAGCGGTCTTTGAGGAAAGTGCCGATCGAAGCGATTTGAGGGCCCCCGGCCCATCCGCCGGCAATCCCCTTCCCTTCAGCGTCGTCTGGGCGCGAAGCGACCACCAGCCTTGGGCGGTCACGGCCGCCCGCGGCCTGTCGACTGGTGCGGCAAGAACGGCACCGGCCCCGCATCCAAGGCTCAGTAGAACAGCGGCGGCAATGTCCTTCGAGTTAGTCAAGCCTGGTGCTCCCGATTCCCCGCGTCCCCGGCAACGCCTCTTCGCAACCTTTGGCCGCCACGATACTTACAGTATAGCAACCCGGGACATCGAATGCCAGACAAACCTCGCCTTCGGCTGGCGCCGCAGGCCGCGGAAACCGGGTTCGGGGGGACTTTCCGAGCCGTATTGGAGACAGACCGCCAACGGTTCCGATGGACATAGGGGCAAAATCCCTGCGCCGACGTCGGCCAGGAAGACGGTGAACTCTTAAGACGGGACAAGTGCGCATTTTGCGCACGTGGCCCTGCTCAAAAGGACCCCCATTTGCGGCCCGCGGCCTGGGCGGTCCGCCCTGCACGGAAGCGCTCGTATGTGCGGCATCGCCGGATACATCGGCCGGTCGGAAATCGGTCCTGATAGAATCGACCGGACGCTGGCCCTGATGCGCAATCGCGGCCCGGACCATCAGGCCCATACGGTCTTCCGCGATGGCGACCTTCACGTCGTGCTTCTCCACTCCAGGCTCAGCATCCTCGATCTGGATCCTCGCTCCAACCAGCCGTTCAGCATCGGCGACCACCACCTGGTCTTCAACGGCGAAATCTACAACTACGTTGAGCTGCGAGAGGATCTCGAGCGACGGGGGATCAGCTTCAACACCGAGTCGGACACCGAAGTCCTGCTTCAATCATACCTGGCCTATGGACCGGGTTGCGTCGAGAAGTTCGAGGGCATGTGGAGCTTCGCGATTTATGATCGAGGCGAGCACCGCATCTTTCTTTCGCGAGATCGCTTTGCCGAGAAGCCGCTGTATTACATCGCCGACGATGACGGCGTCTATTTCGGGTCCGAGGTCAAGTTTCTTCAAGCCCTCGCCGACAGACCGCTGGCGATCAATCAGCGGCAGGTCCTCCGTTACCTTGTCAACGGCTACAAATCGCTCTACAAGCAACCGGAGACGTTTTTCACAGAGGTGCGCGAGGTGCCGTATGCGTCGAACCTGGAGATCCGGGACGATCTCAGGCCGCGCCTGCAACGTTATTGGGTGCCGCAGTACACGCCTCGCGACATGACGCTGGGCGAGGCCGTCGAGGGCTTTCGTCACTATCTGCAGGAGAGCATCCGCATACGCCTGAGGGCAGATGTGCCACTGGCCTTTTGCCTGAGCGGAGGCATCGACTCGGGGGCCATCGCCTCCATCGCCGCCAAGGTCTTCAACTACGACGTCACCACTTTCTCCATCAGCGACGAGGACGAGCGGTACAACGAGTTCGACAATATCCGGGCCACCGTGGACGATCTCGGTTGCCGCCACCACGTCATGAGCATTCCGCACCGGGACATGCGGCGGCGTCTCGAGGAATTGGTGCGCTACCATGACGCCCCGGTCTACACGTTGACCTATTGCATCCACTCGTGCCTTTCGGAGATGATCTCTCGCGGGGGCTTTCGGGTGGCCGTTTCGGGTACGGCCGCCGACGAGCTGGTCACCGGCTATTACGACCATTTCAACCTGCACCTGTACGAGGTTCGGCACCATCCGGACTTCGCCACCTGGCTTGCCGACTGGCATGACGGCCCGGGACGATTTGTTCGCAACCCGCACCTCAAGAACCCAGGACTTTACTTCGACAACCCGGATTTCCGCGACCACATCTACCGCAATAACCACGTATTCGCGGAAATGCTCACCTGCGACTTCAGGGAGGCCTTCTTCGAGGAGCGATTCTGCGATTCCCTGTTGCGAAACCGGATGCTCAATGAGTTGTTCCACGAGGCAACGCCGGTCATCCTCCACGAAGATGACCTGAACTCGATGTATTACAGCGTTGAGAACCGCAGCCCTTACCTGGACTCGCGGTTGTTTCAGTTCGCCTTTTCGATTCCGCCCGAGCACCTCATCCGCGACGGCTACGGCAAATACGTGCTGCGCGAGGCGGTCAAGGGCATTCTCAACGACAAGGTTCGCCTCGACCGGCAGAAGAAAGGCTTCAACGCGAGTTTCCACGCTCTTTTCGACCCGCGCGACCCGGAGGATCGAGATTTCCTGCTCTCGGAGGGGCCGATCTTCGATCTGATCCGCCGCGACCGGATCGAGGCGCTGCTCGGCGAAGAGACGCTCAGCAACAGCTTCAGCAAGTTCCTGTTCAACTTTGTGAGCGCCAAGCTGTTCCTGGAGCAATGGGCCCGCGGCACTCCGGGTTCCGTGACGCCCGACCGCGATACGGCACTCTGCGGGAGCACACAATCATGAAGTACTGCACCCGCTGTGTCCTGCCCGACACCCGCCCTGGAATCGTTCTCGACTCGGAGGGGGTTT
The DNA here is from genome assembly GCA_035384605.1 of Phycisphaerae bacterium. Lineage (NCBI taxonomy): Bacteria > Pseudomonadati > Planctomycetota > Phycisphaerae > Phycisphaerae bacterium. The sequence continues at coordinate 26,684 of DAOOIV010000014.1, read as the reverse complement.
GTAATGCCTGCAAATCAGTCGCCGCCAAGCGAGAGATCGACTGGGCGGGCAGAAAGCAACGGTTGGCAGAGATCATCTCGGAGGCCAAGCGGCGAAGCCTCGGCTACGACTGCGTCATCCCCGTCAGCGGCGGCAAGGACAGCACGTGGCAGACAATCGTCTGCCTCGAATATGGCCTCCGCATCCTTGCGGTCACGTGGCGAACGCCCGGACGAACCGAGATCGGTCAACGCAACCTGGATAATCTCATCCGCCTGGGCGTCGATCATATCGATTTCACGATTCATCCCGAAGTGGAGCGGCGGTTCACGCTCAAGGCCCTGCGCAAGACGGGCAGCTCGGCGGTGCCCATGCACATGGCCCTGTATGCCATACCGCTCAAGATCGCACTAGCGATGGATATCCCGATGGTCGTCTGGGGCGAAAGCCCTTACATGGAGTACGGCGGAACCGACCGGGAAATTGAGATCGACCGCTGGGACCCGGACACCCTTCGACGCCATGGAATCCTGCAAGGCACCACGGCCGAGGACTGGGTCGACGAAGAACTCACTCTCAAGGACCTCGAACCGTACCGCCTGCCGCCGCAGGAGCAGTTCTCGGGAAAGCGGATCATGTCGATCTTCCTCGGCTACTACCTGCCCTGGGACCCATGGGAAAGCAAGCGGGTCGCGACCGCGCGTGGATTCCAGGCCGACGCTCGAGGACCCCGCGTCGGCCTCTACGACTATGCCGATATCGATTGCCATTTCATCTCCGTTCATCACCATTTCAAGTGGTTCAAGTTCGGTTTCACCCGACTGTGGGACAACCTGGCCATCGAGATCCGCAACGGTCGCCTGACGCGCGAGGAAGCCGTCCGAATCATCGCCGAGCGCGGCGACCAGACGCCGCATGACGATATTCAAGGCTTCTGCAAGTATCTGGGTATCACCGTCGATGAATTCCGGCAGATCGAGGACCGTTTCCGCAACCCCGCCATCTGGACGAGGGAAGACGGCCGCTGGGTCATCAAGGATTTCCTGATCAAGGAGTGGAAGTGGACATGAAGTTTGAGGAGAACAATCCGCCCCGCAAGTTCAGTGTCGGCAGGACCGGGGCGATCGAGATTTCCGACTGCGGGCGAGTCTTCCTCGATCCCGATGAAATGGTAACCTTCGTCACCCCGCGCGGCCACGAGTATGACGTCACTGCCAAGGACTGGGGCTTCTATGCGACGCCTTCGGTAAACGCCCGGCTTCGCGACCAGGGCTTCAAGACCGCCCTGGTGAGGAATCAACAGGGGCGATACTACATCATGCTGGTCGAGAAGGACCGTATGGAACGGTTCCTGATGTATGCCCGCGACCATCAGCAGGAATTGTGTGAGTGGCTTGATGAGCGTCATTGAGACGATGCCCGCGACCATTCCCCAACGGCTGGCAAAGAACGCCGAAACGCCCGACTGCGCGGAGTTCCTCTGCCTGCTGCACGCGGACGGCGAACCCGAACGGTTCAGCTATCGCGACGTGCTCAATGAAGCCGGGCGCTACACAAGTTTCTATCGCCAGGCCGGTCTGGTCCCCGGCGATCGAATGGTCATTATCCTTCGGCACTCGCTCGACGCCTATGCATCCTTCATCGGCGCGATTCTGGGCGGGTTCGTGCCCAGCTTCTGGTCTTGTCCATCACCCAAGATCTCAGCGCATGAGTATCTCAAGATGCTCGCCTCGCTGCTGGCGGGAGCGAAACCCAGACTGCTGCTGACCTACTCCCGTCTCGGCGATCAGCCGGAAGCTCTTACGATGTTCCGAGATGCGGCCGTGCCGTCGTATGTCGTCGACGAGGTTCCCAAGACTACCGAGGCACCCGCGTGGCACATGCCCGACGATCCTGAGACGATCGCCTTCCTCCAGTACTCGAGCGGCACCACCGGCGCCAAGAAAGGCGTGGCCATATCGCACCGGGCACTGCTCTGGCAAGTTGACCATTACGCGGATGCCATACGCCTCGATTCGTCCGATCGCATCGTCAGTTGGCTGCCGCTGTATCACGACATGGGTCTGATCGCCTGCTTCATGCTGCCCTTTATCAGGCAAGTGCCTCTGGTCGCCATGTGCCCCTTCGAGTGGGTCCAGCGTCCGGCCATGTGGCTCCAAGCGATTTCCGACTTCCGCGGCACGCTGTCGTGGCTGCCCAACTTCGCCTACAGCTTCATGGCAACGACCGTGACGGATACCGAGCTGGCGGGCATTGACCTTTCGAGCCTTCGCGGCATCGTGAACTGCTCCGAACCCCTTCTGAGTCGTAGCCATGAGCAGTTTGTGCGGCGATTCGCGGCCTGCGGCCTGAGCAATACCGCTTTGTGCAGCTCGTATGCCATGGCCGAGAACACGTTTGCCGTCACTTCGGGCGGCTTTGACGGCCCGCTGGCCGACGACTGCATCGATGGACCGACGTTCGCCGGAACCGGTCAGGCGATACCTGCCCCTGCCGATTCGCCAACCTGCCGCAGGATGATCAGCTCGGGCACCCCCCTGCCGCAGACCGAGATTACTATCGTCGATGACCAGGGACGGCCGCTGCCCGATCGCCGGCTTGGCGAAATCGTTCTCCGCACGCCCTGTCTGCTGACCCGTTACGACAACAACCCTGAGGCGACCGCTAAAGCCCTCCGCGACGGTGCCTACTTCACCGGCGACCTGGGCTATGTGGCGGACGGGCAGTTGTATGTTACCGGCCGCAAGAACGACATGCTGATCATCCGCGGGCAGAACATCTATCCGCAGGATATTGAGGAAATCGTCAGCGCGACGCCGGGCATCATCCCCGGCCGTTGCGCGGCCATCGGCGTGCCCAATGAGCGGTCCGGAACCGAAGATCTGATCATCCTTGCTGAGACGCAGGAGACCGATCCGGAGAAACGGGAATCGATCCGACGCGACGTGCTCGCCCGTATCGCCCGGGCAACCGAGGTCGCCCCTGCCGACGTCTGCCTGCTCGAACATATGTGGCTGCGCAAGAGCACCTCGGGAAAGATCTCGCGAAACGTCAATCGCGACCGATACATTGAGATGATCGCCGATTCACGATCGCCGGAATCCGCATCGTGCTCCCCCAATGCCGCCACGACCGCCGAATCGACGCTCTCGGCGGTCCGACGTTGCGTGACCCAGGTCCTGTCGCAGGTTCGGGCCGGTCGGTTCGCCCGGGTCGGTGACGACGAGCCGCTGGTCACCTCCGGGTTGATCGATTCGCTTGGACTGGTCTCGCTGCTTACGGCCGTCGAAACCGGCTTCAGGGTGCAGATACCGACGCCAATACTGGCCGACGTTCTAAACATCGATACGATTCGAAGAATCGCAGACCTGGTCGATCGCCTGCGGACGGGGGCTCCCGGGCCAAAGGATTTCGACTCTTTCCCACACGGTCCTGACGACGTGCCATTGCTCATCGGGGCCCCTCGCACCACCCGGCGAACCAAGGGCTTCTGGGCACACTACTATCGCTGGGTCTTCCGCCGTCATGGCATACGCGTCGGCAAGGGCCTCCGCGTCCTCGGGCCTCTGATGCTCCGATTTGACGGCGATCCGAGAAACATCACCATCGGTGAGGATGTAACGCTGATGCCCGGCGTTGACCTCAAGATCCGAGAGAACGGCAGCATCATCTTGCACGACGGGGTCGTCCTCGACACCAACGTCAGGCTGGTTGCCGCCCGCGACGGCCGTATCATTCTTGGCGAGAATGCCCAGCTCGGCATGGGCACGATCGTCAACGCTGGTGCCGACGTGATCATCGGCCGGCGAACCGCCTTTGCCAGTTACTGCACCATCATATCCTCGGAACACAACTACCTTACCCGCGAGCCCTTCATGCGGCAGGGCTACCGGCACGAACCCGTCTACATCGGCGAGGACGTCTGGGGTGCGGCCTATACCTTTGTCGGCCGAGGCGCGCGGATCGGTAACGGCGCCGTCATCGGCGCCAACACCCAGATCCGAGGCCACATCCCCGCCTGGGCCGTGGTCATGGGCAACCCCGCCCGGGTCGTGCGCTTCAGAACTTGAAACCGATGCCCTGTTCGACCCACCTGCGGGGCAGCCGCGCACAGACCTTTGCTTAACCACGGCCGGAATACGACCGATAAACCATCCAGGGCAATGAGACCGCCTTGCTGCCCAAATGCGGCCGTATCTCATTGTCGAACAAGATGTTACATCCAACAGGTCCCGACGAGCCAGCCGCAGCGGACCTGGCAAGGTGACTGCGAAAAAGGGCCTGCAGGGCAAATATGAAGACCAAGGTAGGCGTTCCGATACTGAAAGGCCCGGGTTTCATCGCCAAGCTTCGGCAGATTGCCTGCGATCCGCTGCCGGTCGATCCCTGGCCGGACCTCAAGTACCGCAACGTCTTGATCGCCGGAGTGGTCGGGGGCGAGGTTCACTTCTCCCGGATGGGCATTATTGGCCAAGGGTTGCGGATGCGGGGGGCAACGGTCACCTTGCTGCAGTGCGATGAGTTCTTGCCGGCCTGCACGATGCGAAAAGTCGACCACTACGAGAGCGCCTGCACCCGCTGGTGCCACAAGAACTCAGGGCCCTTCGCCAGGGCTATCGGCCTGCCCTGCCGCTGGTACAGCGAGTTCATCACGCCTGCCGAGCGCAAGGAATGCGACCGGATCGCTGCCGACGTCGACCTGCACGCGCTGCATGCGTTTGAGCATCGGGGCGTTCCTCTCGGCGAGCACGTCCGGCAATCAATCGAAAGCTTCTACAAGATCGGCTACTTTGACGCGAATGATCCCGAGACCGCCGGCATGGCCCGGCAGTTCGTCCGGGCGGCTCTGTACATGACCACCGTCGGCTTCCGAGCCCTCGAACAGTTGAAGGTCGACAAGGTTATCGAAGAGGACGGAAAGAAAGTTGATTGGGGGGTAATTCGCGGAGTGGCCGGCAGGATGGGCATTCCGGTGGACGTCATACGGTCAGGCCTGGGCTATTACAGCATTCGCTTTGAACATGATCGACCGCCGAACCGCTCAGCGATGATGCCGGAGTGGGATACATGGAAGCACATCCCGTTGACACCGGAACAGGAAAAGGCGCTGGACCAGTATATGCTCCGCCGTGAACGCGTGCCCTACGAGTACCGCAGCGCCGACTGGCAGACCAACACCACCGATCTTCGCGAAGCCCGCCGACATGCCGGCCTGCCCGACCGCATTGCGGGCAAGGTGTTCGGGATGTTCCCGAACCTCAGCTACGATGCCGACCGGAACAAGACGGTCGCCGCATTCGAGTCAGCCAACGATTGGATCACTGAGACGATCCGCTTCTTCTGCCGCCGGCCTGAGCATCACCTGGTGGTCAAGATCCACCCTTCGGAGAAGCTGTGGAAAGCCCGCGACCCGCTGCTTCCACAGATTGAACGGGAGTTTCCAAGCCTCCCGCCGAACATCCACGTGTTGCCACCCGAGTCGGACGTCAGCGCTCACGCCGTGGCCCGATTGTCGGACTGGGCTTTGGTATACACTTCGACGGTGGCTGCCGAGGCCGCAGCCCTCGGCAAGCATGTGATGCTGGTCGGCGGCGGCTGGAATGCGGGGCGAGGCTTCAGCCACGACGTCACTTCGGCCCGGGACTACTTCGAGAAGCTCGAAGGTATCTGCTCAGGCGCCTGGAACCCGGAACTGCGGACGGATCTCGCCCGACGGTACGCGTACGCCCTGTTCTTTCGGTCCAATATTCGAATATCCTGGGTCACGGTCCTTGACCTGAATGTCCGTTCGATCAACATCCGCAGCCTGGCCGAGTTGGGTCCGGGGCAGGATGCGGCAATGGACGCCATTTGCCGCTCGATTCTGTGTGACGAACCTTGCGAGGACCCTTCATCACGTCATCCCGGAGAACATGCCCCAATATGAGCTTCAAGAACAATCTCGTCGTTTCATTCGTGCACGGCTTTCACAATCCGGCCGACGCCGCCAACGACAAGCCGGTTCCGGCGCTGTGGGAGATCCGCTCAGACGGCGAGCGCGTCCACAGTTATGTGTTTCCGTTTGACGGCGAGGATTTCCGGAAGCTGCCGTACCCCGTTTTCGGCGAACTGCCCGCCGGACGGCCGGTGCTCGAAAAGAGAGCCCGTTTCGGCTTCACGGGCCTTGCCCGTGTCGGCGACAAGCTGTTCGCCGGTTCATGGAACGGCATCTACCAGATCGACTTGGCCGGCAAACAGGTGAGCCGGTTCATCTCCAACCGCTACAGTTGCTACATGCATCGCATCTACGCGGATGACCAACACATCATTCTGGCAATGCCTTTCAAGGACATGGTCGTCATCATGGACCATGAAGGCCGCATCGAGGACCGTTTCTGGATCGATCGGTCGCTCCGCGTCGTTCGCGACGATCGCGATTCGGTGGACTGGCGGTTCATGAACAAGCCCTGGTCCGGCTCGACGGGATTCTATCATCTGAACCACGTCCAGAAGCTGGACGGCAAGATCCTGCTGACGTCGAGAAACCTCGGAGCTCTGATCGTCGCGGACCCGCGCCTCGATCGCTGTGAGCTCCGTACGCTCAACTACCACACGACCAGTTGCATCCACGACGGGGACTATGTGGACGGGCGCTACTGGTTCACCAGCATCGACGGCAAGGTCATCGTCGCCAGCGAACCGCCCGAGCACGACGTCGGCCTTTTCAACTACGACCTCCAGGCCGAGCACTTTCGCCTCGGCGAAAAAGAGCGGAATTGGTGCCGCGGAATTGCCGTCACCGACGACCGCGTGTACGTCACCGTCGACGGCCGATACGGAGCCGACCTGAGTTTCTCCGTGCTGGAGCTTGACAAACAGTGCAACATTCTCGACGAGCGCAAGTTCCAGTGGTCGGCGATCGGCGACACCTCGAAGATCCGGTTCGTCACCGGGTTCGACATCAAGGTGATTGACTGAGGCGTGCGTTACGTTCGGCGTCACCGGGCGACAAGGATGGCAATGGTCGCGGATCTGATTGTCAGCTTGAAGCCCGAAGCAGCCATCCCCCACTCGCGCCGGATCGCCTAGGACCATCTGAGTCCGCAGATCTGCACGATAGAATCGCCGCCCTCGCACCCGCCCGCTGCGGCTCTACGGAACGCAATCCCCGGGATTGCTCGGATCAAACGGAACACCCGGCCCGGTAGCACAGGCTTCAAATGCCAGCAGATCGTCGCGGTCGATGTCGCCGTCCCCCGCCCCGCCGTCGTCGCGGTCGAAGAGACCGCAGTCCGGGTTGAGGATACCGCCTGACTCGCCGGTGAAGCAGGCCTGGAACGCGGCAAAGTCGTTCTGATCCACGTCGTGGTCGCGGTCGGCATCAGCAAATGGGATCGGCGGGTTACGGTAACAATCAATGTCGCCGCACATCCGGAAAAGATGGAACTCGCCGCCCAGGCCGTTACACTCCTGCACCGTGCCGGTGCTGACGCAAACCCCCGTGTCATGATTGCAGCAGGCTCCGTAAGTTTCCATGGACGTCGTGAATAACCCTCCGTTCAACTGGAGGGTATCCAGGTAGAGCGGGTAAGCCGGCTGCGCGCAGCCGCGATTCCCGAGGTAAAGCGATTTGAAGGCCCCATGGTAGCGTCTCGGCACCGTCGCAGTCCAGAGAACGCCCAATTGCTTCGAGGCCCAGGTCACGCGAATATAGTTGGTCCACACGTCGATCCTCGTGTGACAGAACCGCTTGGTGGTCCACGGGTCGATCGTGGCGGGATAAAGGCCGGTGCTGAGGCTCGCGTCCCGTGCCAAGAAGCCGGAATATGGACCTTGCGCCAGGCTGGCGCCAGAGGGAGGATCGGTAGGCACCCCTGCGGGAACGTGAGCGAGGTCCATCGTAATCCAGTCACGGCCGTCGTACACCGCGGGCGCGTAGGCGAAGGGCACGCCGGGGCTGCCCCCGCCGCGCGGATCGGTGTCACACGGGTTCTGGTCAAGCACGGCGACCATGCCGAAGGCGATTGCGTTGTGGTTGCCGCCGTCGGTAAGAGCAGCCCGGGGGCGAGGCAGATTGCCATCGCCGCAATCCACATAAGTAATGGCTAGCGGAGCGCGATCGGCACCGTCCGCGAGTTCCACGTACGTGTTCACCTGGTGAGCGGCCTCCGACATCCCCAGATCCAGGCCGCCCATCGCGGGAAAATCATATAACAAGTAAACCGACAAGGGAGCTTCATCGGTGCCCGCGACTGCGATCCTGGCAGGATCACCCTTCGACTGAATCAGCGAAGAGAGATCCCACTTATAGCTCATACCGGAGTAATTGGGTGCGGCGAGACCGTCGGTCTGCCACAGTTCGCGACCATGAATGCCGTCGTCGGCTGTGAAGATCAAGGTGCCGTCAAAGGCGGTGAGGTTGCCGGGTTCCGAGCCGGCAGCGCCGGGATTGATATCTTGGACCATGCTCGTGGGGAACGTAAGCCAATCTGAGCTGACGGAGGACTTCCACAGCTCGCGGCCATGCGTGCCGTCAATCGCCGAGAAATACAACAGGTTGCTGCCGACGGCGGTCAGATTTGCAGGCGAGGAACCGGCGGTGCCAGGGTTGATATCCTTGACCAGCTTTGTGTACGAGCTTGTGCCGGCGCTCACCCATAACTCAACCCCCTTGCCGGTACCGTCATCCGCCGTGAAGTAGAACTTGTCGCCGACGGCCACGAAGTTGGAGGGAGGAGAGGCGAAGGTCTTGACCACGTAGGTACCGCCCGCCGTGCCATCTGTTCTCCACAAGCTGTTGCCGACGGTGAAGAAACCCTTATAGAGCGCGCCGGCCGTAATGAGGTTCTTCGGGCTTCCCGCAGGACCCGGATCGTAAACCATCACCGTATCCGAACCGTCCAAGGCGCCGCCCGTCTTCCAGAGCTCCTCACCGTTAACCCCGTCGCTGTTCACCGTAAAGAGGGCGCTCGGGTACAGTTGGGAACCGGCATACAACTTTACCGGCAACAGACTGGCTGGATTGGAGCCCGCTGGACCCGCCACGATATCCTTGACCAAACCGGTACCTGCCAGGGTTCCGTCAGTCCTCCACAACTCGCGACCGTGAACCCCGTCGTCGGCGGTGAAGAAAACCTTGGCATCATAGGGTCCGGACCAGGGCCAGGAAATGAGGAGCGTGTTCAAGAGCTGCGGCTCAGATGAAGCGCCTGCCGAGGCAGTGTTGATGTCCTTCAGCAGGGTTGTGGTGATCCCATCGCTGAACCAGAGTTCACGACCGTGGGTCTCGTCCGTTGCGGCGAAGACCACGCCCTTGATCATGTTGTTCCCGACTACCGCAAACCCGCCGGGGTCGGAACTGCCGGGACCCGCATGGATATCCGCAAGCAGATACGTCGTGGTTACAAGGCCCGTGGTCGTATGACACAACCACAGCTCGCGGCCGTTCACGCCGTCGTCGGCGCTGAAATAGACGTTACCCTGCTCGCCCGGTTCCTGGCGGAACAAATTCGCGGGATTCGAGCCGGCCGCACCGGGGTTAATGTCCATCTCCACCGACGTGACGGGGTACAAAGCCCCTTGGACGCGGTAGAACTCCTGCCCCGTGGCGCCGGAACCGTCATCGGCCGAAATCCAAAGACGCACCACCTCCTCGATTCCGCTGACCGCCGTCTGGCCGACGATCGAGCTGCCAGGGCCGGGATTGAGATCCCTGATCATGCGGGTGCCCACGCCCACGGGATGCAGGCTTCGCAGACACTTCGATCCCTCGTCCCCGCGTTTCGTATCGCGGAAGACAACGGCCCCGGAACACCCCCCATCAATGGTCCAATACGTAGCGCTGAAGATGCTGCCCACCGTGCCGTCAAATGTCTGGACGTCGTTGAACTGCGCCTTGAGACTTGCCCCCGGAACCAGCAACGTTGGCACCACGATGAAGCACGCAAGATGGCGGGAGAACTTTCGCTGCCGCAATGCGAGTCGCTCCTTTCCGTGATGGCCGCCAGGGCCGACTGCTCTTTTTCTGCCGGTCAACGGCAACGTTCCACCGCAAACGCCTCTGCCTGGCTTTTCGGCCTGCTGAACATCTGCGTAACGTTCGCGCCTGCACACCTTGGCCGCATCAGACCGCTTTCTCCCCTGAAATGTGCTCTCATTGGCACCCTGTCGGTATCCCAGGTCCGCTGGCGCAAGCCTCGAAGGCGCTGAAATCATCCATGTCGACGTCGCCGTCGCCTTGGCCGTTGTTGTCGCGATCAAAGCACCTGCACAGGCCGGTTACGCTTTCCGAACCGGGCCCGGTGAAGCAGGCCTGAAACCTGGCGAAGTCCGCCTGGTCCACGTCCCGGTCCGCATCCGCGTCTGCGAAAGGCGTTGGGCACGGACAGACGGTCGTCGCACAGTCGGTCCCGAACCCCCGAAACACGCCGGGACATGCATCGAAATCCGTGTCCTGACACTCACCGCTCGGCAGACAGCACGCCCCCCTGCAGTCCTCACATGTGGTGTCGGGACCGGCATAGCGCCCGCCGGCACCCTCGCAGGCCACGGGAGTACCCACGGCACAGTTGCCGCCACCAAAGCAACATGCTCCCTGCCCGTCAGGCAGCCCGCCGCGCAGACTAAGGTTGTCAAAACTCAGCCACCTGGCACCCCATTCCGGCTTGCCCGAGCTGTTGCAGGTATCGTATGCGTTCGCGATACAGGATCTGTTGCCCACGCAATGACCGCTGCTATCCATTCTGCAGCCGATCGAGGCGCCCGCGTGGAGCTTGTTGAAAGGCCCGACGTACTTCCGTGAAATGCCCGTGACTCGGCTTTCAACCCACTGCAACTGGCCGTCAATCCTGATTCTCGTTCGGTGAGTAATATCCACGGTGCCGGTCTTGACCGTGAGAATAATCTCGTTGGTCTTTTCCCCGAGGACGAAATAGTCACTGTTGTTGGGATGGGGATGGTCCGTCCACCATGCCAAGGTTTCGCCTCCGGGCCCCGGGTGATCCGGATTGATGATCCGCCATTTCAGGCCGTCATAGAAAGACAAATGGCGATTCGTGGGAACCTCCCTCACCCTATCCTCGGCGGGGGTCTCCGGAGCCTGGCAATGACAGGGATTGTTGTCCAATAGGGCATTGGCTCCGATGGCGATTGCCGTGCGCACGTTGGTCTGGAGCGGCGGGCAGGCCGGTGCCTCGCTCCGGGGCTCATACGATTGGCAAACGTGCGGCCAGGGGTTGTGCACGTTCGTCCAACCCTCCGGGCATGTCTTGTAGCAACTGACGCAACCGGGTTTGTTGACCGGATCTTCCTCCAAGCCGACCAGGATGTAATCCATCGGCGAACGGTTGCCATTGGGCAACCCGGTGTCCAGGAACAGCTCCATCACGCCGATGTCCCACTGTACGTGCACGCCGGAAATGACTTCGCCTTCTTCGTTGCCTCCGCACATGTCAAAGCGAAGCACCAAGGGGAACTGATCAGTGCCGATTACCCTGTCGTATGAGGATCCCCATTTGAATTGAATGTCATCGATGAGATCAACGGTCGCCTGGCCGAGTTGCCCTTTAGGGAACCTGGCGGCCAGCGGCGGAGAACTGACCCAGTCACCCCCATCTTCCCCTTTGAACTCCACGCCACACAAGTCACCCGTGTCGTTGATCCTGGACGTGCGCGGAAAGGCTTGACGGATCAGGCTCCAACTCCAGCCCTGATCCTCCGTGCAAGGCTCAGGCGGAGCAGGAGGACAGGCCGGCGCGCCATTGCAGATCCGGTCGAGATCCTCGCACCAAATAGCCGAACAACGACATGCCGGCGGATCCGTGGGATAGGCGCTGCTGCACCACGTCTCGGCGAGCACCTCAACCGAAAGCACCAAGCAGAGTGTCGCGAGAATCGGAAGTGATCGCCGTTTCATCTCAGCGCTCCTTTTCGGCCGTGGGCGACCGGCGCGCACGACACAAGGACGACTCAGGTCGGAGTCGCCTCATCACCGAGGTCGCGAAGGCCCTCCGTATCCAACGAACACCGAAGAACGTCCGCCTGTGAAGGGTCCGCAGGCAACACGCCGGTTGGCAGTAACCACGGCGAGGTGTTTCCGCAGGTTGACACCTCACTGACACGCAGTGGGTATGCCAGGTCCGCTGGCGCAAGCCTCGAAGGCGCTGAAATCATCCATGTCGACGTCGC